>CBDUBK010000090.1:0-7289 GCA_965365375.1 uncultured bacterium
TTTTCCGCGCAGCCCTCGATTCATTCGAGAAAAGAGGTGTGAGGGATGAAGATGTGGCAAAGTTTAAAGGCAGTATTGAATCACAACTGATCAATAGCCTGCAAAGTGTGGAAGGTAAGGTATCGCAGCTGGCCCATTTCGAAACATTTACTGGAAATCCCAACAAGATTGATGAACTGCTTAAACAGTATGCTTCGCTGACGGCAAAAGATGTGATGCGGGTCTATGAAACCTATATCAGGAATAAACCGGCGGTTATATTAAGCGTGGTAACGAAAGACAATCCAGCAGCAATGGCAAAGGCTGATAATTTTAAAATTGATTCTTCAGGTTACCAGGCACCGGATTATGGTTATGATGCTTTGAAGTATGTAAAAGTTAAAGATGCTTTTGACAGGAAGAAGCAACCTGCGCTGGCCGCTGTTCCAGCCCTGAAAGCTCCTGCTTACTGGAGAAAAGATCTAGCGAATGGTGCTAAGGTGATTGGTACCCTTAATAATGAAATCCCGACTGTAACGGTTTCAATCACCATCCCGGGTGGTCATCTTGCTTCAGCAAACGATCTTTCAAAAAGCGGACTGGCTTCTTTATTTACCCGGATGATGCATGAGGATACGAAGAATTATACAGCAGAAAAACTATCCATTGAGCTGCAGAAAATGGGAAGCGCTATCAGTATTTCTTCAGGCGTTGACGGGGTTACATTCAATGTGCAGAGCCTGAAGAAAAACCTCGATAAGACCCTGGTTCTTTTGCAGGAAAGAATGTTCAATCCATTGTTCACACAGGAAGCCTTTGACAGGATCAAATCCCAGGCATTACAAAGTTTTAAATTACAGAAAGCCCAGCCCGCGGCTGTTGCATCAGCTGTCTTTGCAAAACTTAATTATGGTGATAACCACATCCTGGGCATCAGCCAGGAAGGCACGGAAAGCACGGTTCAGAATATCAGGCTGGACGATATCAAATCTTATTATAACAACTACATGACATCGCAGGATGCAAGGGTTGTGATAGTAGGAGATATCAAACAAGAAGAAGTGCTACCTAAACTTTCATTCCTTGACAGGTTACCCAGGAAAAAAATTACACTGCCTGTACCGCCAGCTGCACCTGCAGTTGATAAAACAAAGGTTTACCTGGTGGATGTTCCGAAATCTGCCCAGTCGGAATTCAGGATCGGATATGTAACCGGTATGAAATACGATCCTGCGGGTGATTATTACCGCAGCTACCTGATGAACTATCCCATCGGTACTGGATTTACCAGCAGGTTTAACCAGGTGCTGCGTGAAACAAAAGGATGGACCTACGGTGCACGGAGTTCTTTCACAGGTGATAAATACACGGGGCTCTTCCAGTTCAGTTCAGGTATAAGGGCAGACGTTACTGATAGTGCGTTATCGGTAGTGATGGGCGAATTCAATGATTACCGTGAGAATGGTCCAACGGAGGATGAAGTCAGTTTTATGAAGAATGCGGTTAGTGCAAGCGAGGCGCTCAACTATGAATCTGCTTTTCAAAAGGCAGCATTCATCAGGCGGATACTTGAATACAATCTTTCAGCAAATTTTATCACCGAACAGAATAAGATCCTGAAGGGAATGACAGCGGAGCAGATGAAAGCACTTGCCAACAAATACCTGGATCCTGCTAAAATCAATATCCTGCTAGTTGGTGATAAGGCAAAGATCTATGAAGGTGTCAAAAAGCTGGGTTATGAAATTGTTGAACTCGATGCAGATGGGAATAAGGTAAATGGGAAGAAGGCGTTTTAAGCAAATGGCTTGCTGAATTTAACCGCAAAGGGCCAGCCAATACTAAAGAATTGGATAGTAAAACGCAAAGGAGACGCAAAGAAAGGTCGAACCTTCTTTGCGTTTTTCTTTGCGCAATGCTCACCCTAGCTATAGCAAAAGTGACTCTTAGCGCAGCGCCAGCCATAGCTTTAGCGAAGGCTGTGTCTTTGCGGTTAAACAACCATTCTCACATGTATCTTCTCATTTCTTCTTCATCAAATTTGCAATAGTACGCTGGTTGTAATTGCGCGGAAGTTCCAGGAATATTTTGTTATCATCAATACCCCTAATCTTGTAGGTATAAGTCATCATCATAGGTCCTTCCGCACCCGGGAATGAAAAACTTTCATCCTCGTACTTCACCAGCAACAGGATGGCATTGGATGTATCCTTATCCAGTTCATACTGCGCTGCTATGGACTTTCCTTCTTCCACAACCTTCACAGTTGAATCAGTAAGGAATTGCAGGGAGAATTTTTTACGGTCGCCCACGAACTCACGAAACATTTTACTGCTATCATTCATTTCACCTGACCATACCGGGGGTTCCTGTTTACCCATGAAAGTCTGGATGAAACCCACTTCTTCGGTTTCATATGCATTTCCCCCCAGTTTTTTCTTCACTTCATCCATGCTGGCAGGGGCAGCGGGCAGGTTTATAACAGGTTTGGAATCCGGTCCATCATTACTGCAGGCGATCACCGAAAAGAGGCAGGCAAAAAAAATGATTTGTTTCATGTTGGTGGTTTCAGCCAAAAATGAAGGTTTGGCAGCAATTATGTAATACCAGCTAAAGGGTATATTAAAATGAAACACTATGAAGCTGGCAGAAAGACTGGTGAAACTGATCAATCGCAGGTATGAGCCTTCAACCATGGTCAGCTTGCGTTTCGGCCAGCAGGATATCATGCTGCGGACTGATAAGGAAGGCAATGCAGTGCAGATGTTCATTGGCAGGGAAAAAGAAGGTGTTATCCGCGGCGACCGCTATTCCAGGACCATCATTACAGACCGTGAAGGCCAGCTTCTGAAAGATTACTGGGAAAGAAAGGGTAAGGCCAGTTAGTTTATTCATTTTACGGGACCGGATTTGGGGAAAATTTGCGGAATGCGAACCCTGCGGGCTCTTACCTTTGTTTGCATGGAACGTAAGCAGGAAATTCTACAGGATGTAGTGATCAAATTTGCCGGTGACAGTGGTGATGGTATGCAGCTCACTGGTACCCAGTTCACGAATAATACAGCCATGCTGGGATCGGATCTCTCAACCTTCCCGGATTTCCCGGCCGAGATCCGTGCTCCTCAGGGTACCCTGCCTGGTGTGAGTGGTTACCAGCTACGTTTTTCAAGTGACAGCATTTATACGCCCGGTGATAACCTCGATGTGCTGGTTGCCATGAATGCGGCGGCACTGAAGACTAATCTTAAATCGCTCAAGAAAGGTGGAAAGATCATTATCAATACGGATGGTTTTGATTCCAAGAACCTGAGGCTGGCCAATTATCCCGATGGTATTAATCCCCTGGAAGATGAATCACTTAATGGTTATGAAGTGATCCGCATGGATATTACCAAGATGACCCGTGAAGCGCTGAAGGATTACCAGATGGGCACCAAGGAAAAAGACCGGGCGAAAAATATGTTTGTGCTGGGCTTTTTGTACTGGATGTATGGCCGTGATATGGCCAACACAGAAAAATTCCTGCAGGATAAGTTCTCGAAGAAGCCTGATATCCTCGAAAGCAATCTTAAAGCATTGCGTGCAGGTTATAACTATGGAGACACTACTGAAACTTTCACCACCCAATACAAAGTTGAAAAGGCAAAGATCGCGGCAGGTTCTTACCGCAGCATCATGGGTAACCAGGCATTGGCTTATGGACTGATCGCGGCTTCTGTAAAAAGCGGCCTTACGATCTTCCTGGGAACTTATCCTATTACTCCCGCCTCTGACATCCTCCACGAGTTGAGCAAGTATAAAAATTTCGGGATCAAAACCTTCCAGGCGGAAGACGAGATTGCGGGTATTTCTTCGGCTATAGGTGCGAGTTATGGCGGCCATCTTGGTGTGACCAGCACCTCAGGCCCCGGCCTTGCACTCAAAGCTGAAGCCATGGGTCTTGCGATGATGCTGGAAATCCCGTTGATCATTATTGATATCCAAAGGGGCGGACCTTCAACCGGTTTGCCTACAAAGACCGAACAAAGTGACCTCCTGCAGGCTTATTATGGAAGGAATGGTGAATCACCTATGCCGGTGATCTCCGCTTCCACACCCAGTGATTGTTTCGAGGTTGCTTATGAAGCAGTAAGGATCTCTGTTGAACATATGACACCGGTGATTTTGTTGAGTGATGGATATATTGCTAACGGTGCCGAACCCTGGAAATATCCATCCACTGACCTGTTGCCTTCCATCCATGTGAAATTCAAAACAGAGCTGGGTCATGGTGAAACGAAGTTCCAGCCTTACCAGAGAGATGAAAAACTGGTAAGACCCTGGGCACTTCCGGGCACACCGGGACTGGAACACCGCATTGGCGGCCTGGAAAAAGAAAATATTACCGGTAACGTAAGTTATGATCCCGAGAACCACCAGCTGATGGTGAAGATCAGGCAGGAAAAAATAGACAAGATCGCCGATCATATACCACAACAAAAACTGGATAACGGTCCGGAAAAAGGTGATGTGCTGGTATTGGGATGGGGCTCAACCTATGGCGTGATCAAAACAGCGGTGGAGCAGCTGGTAAGTGAAGGCCATAGTGTGGCGCATGCTCATCTCCGTTATGTAAGGCCATTCCCCAAAAACCTGGGTACAATTCTCTCCAATTATAAAACCATTCTCATTCCCGAGATCAATAACGGGCAGCTCATTAAGATCATCCGTGACAAATACCTCGTGGATGCGAAAGGTTATAACAAGATCATGGGTGTTCCCATCACGAAGACAGAACTGGTAGAGGCAATCAGGGGTTTACTCTGAGAGCATCAGTAATCTATCACCGTTCCGGTACTCGCCGTGGTTCCTGCTGACCCATAAACAGCAGCAACGCCAAAAGCAATTACGGCGGCGATCATACCCCACATAAATATGGTATAAGAGATCCTGATGAATTTATACTTACGCGCCAGCACAACACCCAGGAAATAAATATCCTTGATCATGCTGTCGTACAGGTATTCGCGGTCCTTCAGCATTTCGTTCATCGCCCAGCTGTATTCATCAGGTTTCATCCGGTGAAAATTTCCAAAAAATAGGAGGTTGGTCTTTTTATTACGGATATCCTCTTCCGTGAATTCACCCTTGCTTACCGAAGGCCTTGTAGCCAGGATGGCAAAAATGATGGAAGAAAGACAGACCAGCAATAAGATCACTGTCGGAATGATATACTGAGGGTAAAAGGCAAGGCGGGCTACCAGTACAGTGAGCGATATGGACATGATAATGGAATTCACCGAGATCATGATATTGCCCTTGCCATCTGCCAGGGAGCTCAGTTCAAAATGATTGTTCGAGGTTGTCCTGAACATGGTCTGGATGCCACGCTCTGTATTCTTACGCTGTTGTGCGAGATCCATTTTTTCATCAGCGTAAGGGGAGACATTGGTTACATAGGGAAAGAGCTCTTCCTCCTTTTTTTCTTCCTCTTCCTTTTTGATATCCTTCTTTTTCTGGAGGCTGTGCAGGTTCTCCTGTTTTTTAGGTTCAAGGATTTCCTTTCCGTAATCTGTGAAATACCGGTGATTGCCCAGGAATTCAACATTATTCTTTCTCCAGTCCTTTTTCGGGATCTTTTGTCCGAGCACTGTTTCCTGCTCCTGCTTCAGTAATTCATTGCGGGCTTTGAAATCATTGGTGGCCAGGTGAAACAGGTCAGCGTCGCAAAGGATCTTCTCCACAAGGCTCACAGGTGACTGTGGCATTCGGGTGGCTTTGATACATGAGGCCACGCGCTGGATGGTTTCCTCATCCACATGATGGTCCTGGAGAAAGGCCGTCGCGATCCTAACGCTTTCCTCCTCGTGGCCTGCGGCACTGCCGGATTTATAGCCTGTATCATGGAACCAGGCAGCCAGGATCAATACAAACCTGTCCTGGTCTTCCAGTTTCATATGGTCAGCTATCTGACTGCAGGCCTCTGCCACATCTTCCGTGTGGTCCAGGTTATGGAATACAAACCCGGGATCGACCTGGTGGGCGTACAATTCGGTTACATAATTGCGGGCGGCCGATAAAATTTGTTCCTGGGTATCGTTCATGTGGTGCGCTGTTTGTTATTTAAAATAATACTGATGAAGAAGTTTATTCAAACCAAGTGCCCGCTTTATGCGATCTGTATCGTTTATGCGGTAACGTTACTGCCTGGCTGTGATATGCAAAGCTATGAATCACCTTCTGGCTACGACCTGGTGAAACCCCAAAAGTCTGAATTGGGAAAAGTTCTCAACGAAATTTCCGGGATCAGTTACAATACCAACGACAGTTCCCTCCTTGCCATCTCCGACAGCAAACGTAAAGTTTTTGAGATCAGCCTGTCAAGAAAAAGGCTGAGGGACTATACCGCGGACATCATTCCCGGCAACCAGGACCTGGAAGATATCGTGAACCTGGAGCATACCCTCTACCTGCTGAGCAGCAAAGGTTTGCTGTATGAAGTACCCCTGAACGATGCCGATACCCTCAATGTAGTGGAGCACCCTTTCTGGTCAACCGGAAAAAATGATTTCGAAAGCCTTTATTATGATAAGGATGCAAACGGGCTCATCATGTTATGTAAATCCTGTGCGGATGATAAGGGCAAACAACAGAGGAGTGCTTACCGGTTTGACCTTCAAACCAAACAGTTTGATACTACTGCCTATTATGTTATCAGCTCAAACGACGTAAAATCCCTGATCAAGGATGAAGATGCCAAATTCGATCCTTCCGCGGCCGAACTGCATCCCATAAACAAAAAATTATATATCCTGTCTTCAGCAGGAAATCTCCTGGTCATTGCGGATTCAAGGGGTAAACCTTTAGAGGCTTTTCACCTCAACCCGGATGAACACCCCCAGGCAGAGGGCATTGCTTTTGCACCTAATGGTGATATGTATATAACCAATGAAGGTAAATATGGTACGGCTACCCTGCAGCTGTTCCCCTTCCTGGCTAAGAAAAATAAACAGCAACAATGAAATCATCTTTCCTGACCGGCTTTATTTTATTACTGGTTTTTAATGGCTTTACTCAGTCAGCTGATACTGCATCCAAAGTCCCGGACAGCATCAACCAGCGGATTTTCCTGATAGGTGATGCGGGCGAATTACAGGGCACCACCCACCCGGTAATTGACTGGCTGAAGAAAAATGTGAACTGGGATGAAGAGACCAACACCGTCCTTTTTCTGGGGGATAATATTTATCCCTATGGCCTTCCTCTTGAAGGTGATCCAACCTATGATATCTCCAAAAAGATCATAGACTACCAGATCAACCTCGTTAAAG
>CBDUBK010000091.1:0-7241 GCA_965365375.1 uncultured bacterium
GACGGGCGCATATGGGTACCTAAAAAACAGGGTGATACCCGCAAGGCCACTGATATTCCTGAAGAAGAAAGAGATTATTACCTCGAAAGAAGATACCCTGCATTTGGTAACCTCGTTCCACGTGATGTAGCATCAAGAGCTGCCAAGGAAAGATGTGATGCTGGTTATGGAGTGGGTACCAGCCGCCAGGCAGTGTTTCTCGATTTTGCGGATGCCATTAAACGTTATGGACGTATTGAAGCAGGTAAACGCAATATGGGAAATGCGGATGAAGCTACCATCATTGTCCTGGGTAAGGAAGTGGTGAAAGAAAAATATGGCAATCTTTTCGACATGTACGAAAAGATCACCGGCGAGAACCCTTATGAAGTTCCGATGAGGATCTATCCCGCGGTGCATTATACCATGGGAGGCCTCTGGGTGGATTATGAACTCATGACCACCATTCCCGGTTTGTATGCACTGGGTGAATGTAATTTCTCAGATCACGGTGCCAACAGGTTGGGAGCATCTGCGTTGATGCAGGGTCTTGCTGATGGTTATTTCGTGATCCCTTATACTGTAGGTAATTACCTGGCAGATGAGATCCGCACAGCATCCATACCTACTTCCCATCCTGCATTTGAAGAAGCGGAGCGCGAAGTGCGCACACGTATTGAAACACTGATGAACATCAAAGGTTCACAAAGCGTGGAGAGTCTTCATAAAAGACTTGGAAAGATCATGTGGGATAAATGCGGAATGGCCAGGAACGCGGAAGGTCTCAGGCAGGCCATCGAAGAGATCAGGCAGTTGAAAAAAGATTTCTGGAGTGATGTAAGAATCCCCGGCGCGATCAACGAATTCAATCCTGAACTGGACAAGGCAGGAAGGGTGGCAGATTTTATCGAATTGGGAGAACTGATGTGTATTGATGCGCTTGAAAGAGGAGAGAGTTGTGGCGGGCATTTCAGGGAAGAACACCAGACAGAAGAAGGGGAGGCCCTTCGTCACGATGCAGAGTTCATGTATGTGGCGGCCTGGGAGCACAAGGGAGAAGAATGGCAACTGCACAAGGAAGAACTGAAGTATGATGTGGTGAAACCAAGCCAGCGCAGTTATAAATAATCGTATCAATAATCAAAGTTTCTACAGATAATTAGTTTCCTTATGGAGCATTACAATATGAACCTAACGCTGAAAGTCTGGCGTCAGAATAATAAAAATTCGGAAGGCAGGTTTGAATCTTACGAAGTGAAAGATATTTCTTCGG
Organism: uncultured bacterium; assembly: GCA_965365375.1. Taxonomy (GTDB): domain Bacteria; phylum Bacteroidota; class Bacteroidia; order Chitinophagales; family Chitinophagaceae; genus Flavisolibacter. Next base: position 1,253 of record CBDUBK010000091.1, read on the forward strand.
AAATGTCGTTCCTCGAAATGTTTGATGTGCTGAACGAGCGGCTGATCAATGAAGGCAAGGATCCCATCGCCTTCGATCATGACTGCCGTGAGGGAATTTGCGGTGCCTGTTCCATGCACATCAATGGAAGACCGCACGGACCCTGGCATGCCACCACTACCTGCCAGCTGCACATGCGTGCATTTAAAAATGGTGATACGGTAGTAGTTGAGCCATTCCGCGCTAACGGTTTCCCGATCATCAAGGACCTTGTTACCGACCGTTCCGCTTTTGACCGTATTATTCAGTCAGGTGGATTCATTTCCGTAAATACCGGCAATGCGGTTGATGGTAATTCACTTCCTATTGAAAAGGATAAGGCCGATGCTTCTTTCGGAGCTGCCAGCTGTATTGGTTGCGGTGCCTGCGTTGCTGCCTGCAAAAATGCTTCCGCATCCCTGTTTACTTCTGCAAAGATTGCCCACCTGGCTTTATTGCCACAGGGTGAACCGGAGAGAAAGAACAGGGCCCTGAGCATGGTGGCGCAAATGGACAAGGAAGGATTTGGAAGCTGCACATTTACCGGTGCCTGTGAAGCGGTATGCCCGAAAGAGATCTCCATCACCAACATCTCAAGGATGCATAAGGAATACCTGATGGCCGGTCTTTCCGCGGATAAGTAATTTTTTTCACCGCGGAGAAAAGGACCATCCTTCGCTGAAGCTATGGCTGGCGAAGGAAAAAGGAGATTTCGCAGAGTTATAGAAATAAGATCACTACTTACCGCTTCGTCAGCAGAAGCTTCAGCGAAGGCTGGTCTTCCCGTCTTACCGTCTATTTTTCTTGAATACAGAGGAAGGCCGGGAAGACGAAAGGCGGTAAGTAGTTTCAAGTAGTTCATATAGTCTTTTGGGATTTTTTACATTACATATTTTTAAAGAATGGCTCCTGCAGGGAGCTGTTTTTTTTATTGAAAGGGCTTGGCCTTTAACAATTAAATTTATGAATGCACGTTTAAATGTTGCATTTTTACAATACGTGAAAAACCTCTGCTTTTGAAGCTTTTATGCCGGATACTGCTTTTAATCATCCTGTTGGCAGGCACGCAGGTTTCACTTGCACAGGCTCCACCTTCCTCCAACCTCCGGCTCAAAAAAATTCCTGTTATTGCGGATACTGTCTTTCTTGATTCACTGAGTATCATTCCCGGGAGTTTTGTGATCAAAGAAGTGGATAGTTCTTTTTATGAACTCGATTATGTGCATGCATTCCTTACCTGGAAAAAACGACCAGAACTGTTGGAAGCAACCGCCGTTTACCGTGTGTTTCCTTTCAGGTTGAACAGCGTGGTACAGCGTCTGAGTTATGACAGCGTGATCAATAATGTTTATCTCAAACCTTTCGAGTTCTCAAACAACAATACCCAGGGTAATAAAGGCCTGCTTGATTTTGGAAACATTGAAGCAAGTGGTAGTCTTGGTAGAGAGCTTTCATTTGGCAACAACCAGGACGCGGTGATCAATTCCAATTTCCAGTTGCAGATCAATGGTATGTTGCGTGACAGCATTGAATTATCGGCCGCCTTTACTGACAATAATATTCCCATACAGCCTGATGGCACCACGGCCCAGCTCAACGAGTTTGACCGTGTATTTCTCCAGTTCAAAAAAAAGAACTGGCAACTCAATCTTGGTGATATTGATATCAGGCAGAACCAGATGTATTTCCTGAATTTTTATAAAAGGCTGCAGGGTATTTCCTTTCAAACCACCAACCAGCTTTCACCTGCTGTACGCTCCACAACACTTGCCAGCGGTTCCATTGCCAAAGGAAAATTTAACCGGAATGTTTTCGACCGTACAACAACTCCCAACATGGAAGGCAACCAGGGACCATACAGGTTGACAGGCGCCAATAATGAATTCTTTTTTATTGTACTGGCCAATACGGAACGTGTTTTTCTTGATGGTGAATTATTGCAGCGTGGGGAAGACCAGGATTATATCATCAATTATAATACAGCAGAAATCACCTTCATGCCAAGACGCATGATCACCAAGGATTCCAGGATCCAGGTGGAGTTTGAATATGCGGACCGGAATTATCTGAATGCCAATATCTACCTCAACCAGGAATTGCAGATCCATAACAAACTTAAACTGGTGATCGGGGCTTTCATGAACAATGATGCGAAAAATTCTCAGATCAACCAGACCCTCGACAGCCGGCAGAAACAGTTTTTATTTGATGTTGGCGACAGCATACAGCAAGCCCTGTATCCAACGATTGCCATTGATTCTTTTTCCACGGATAAAATCCTGTATGAAAAAATTTATTACATGCAGGGCAGCCAGGCTGATTCATTTTACCGCTATTCCATAGATCCCTCGCTCGCCCGTTATTCATTATCATTTACGGATGTGGGACAGGGTAATGGTAATTATGTGGCAGATTTCAGTGTGGGTGCCAATGGAAAGGTTTTTCGTTTTGTAGAGCCTGTGAATGGAGTGAAGCAGGGACAGTTTGAACCGGTGATGGTCTTGGTGACACCAAAAAAACAACAGCTCCTCAGTTATGGTACCGAGTACCAGGTAAATAAATACAACGTGGTGAAGACAGAACTGGCCATGAGCAATTATGATATAAATACATTCTCATCTAAAAATGGTGGTGATGATGCGGGGCTGGCTGCAAGAGTGCAGTATGAAAACACCATACCGTTAAATGTGGCAAGGAAAGTATTCCTGCATTCTGCCGTGGATTATGAGCATGTACAACAAAAATTCAAACCGCTGGAACGTTTGCGTTTCGTGGAATTTACAAGAGAGTGGGGGCTTCCCATGGTTTTGCCCTCCGCTACTGAAAATATTTTAAGACTCAGTACAAGACTGGAATCACCCAAACAAAGTCTCCGTTACCAGTACATGCAGTATCAGCGCAGTGATGATTACAAAGGTTCGCAGAACCTGTTACAGCATACAGCTGATATGAGAGGCTGGATGTTCAACAACCAGTTCAGCCTTACCAGTTTCAATAGTTTTACCGGGAACGGATATTTTTTCAGGCCTGTTGTTGACATGAGCAAACAACTCAGGCAGCTGGCATCCATGCGCATTGGTTTCCGTTATGCGCTGGAAAAAAATGAAGTGAAGGCCAATTCAGGCGACAGTCTTTCACCCACCAGTTTTTCTTTTGATACCTGGTCCGCATTTATCAAATCTGATGATAAGAAACAGAACCGGTATGGTATCACTTTTTTTACAAGATCTGATAAATATGCTTATGGCAAAGAGCTGGTAAGAGGTGACCGGAGTTATAATGTAAACCTGGAATCGCAGTTGTTGAAAAACCAGCACCACCAGTTTTTGTTCAATATTACTTACCGCATGCTGCGTGTGTACAACGAAACTGTTTCACAGCAGAAAAATGATAATACCATGCTGGGGCGGGCGGAATACCTGGTAAATGAATGGAAAGGGTTACTAACCGGTAATGTGCTGTATGAACTCGGAACGGGGCAGGAGCAGCGCCGTGATTTCGCCTATTTTGAAGTGCCTGCAGGACAGGGAGAATATACCTGGAATGATTATGATTCCAATGGAGTGCAGACCCTCAATGAATTCGAGATCGCCTTGTTCCAGGACCAGGCAAAATTCATCCGCATCTTTATTCCCACCAACCAGTTCACCAAAGCAAATTATACCACGATCAATTATAGTTTTTCAATCAATCCCAAGGCCTGGTTCTCCAATAGTGATGTAAAAGGTTTTGGAAAATTTATTTCCAGGTTCAATATGCAGACCTCGATGCAGAAATCGAAGAAGTCGATTGCCCGGGGTGATTTTGAATTCAATCCTTTCAAATATGATATCGCCGATACCGCACTGTTAACCGTAAATACAGCCTTGCTGAATAATATTTCCTTCAACCGTTTCTCCAATAAGTGGGGTATGGACCTGAGCAATGTGCAAAACACTTCCAAGGCCCTGCTGACCTATGGTTATGAAAGCCGGAGGATCAATGACTGGATCGCGAAGGTTCGCTGGAATATCAGCAGCCATTTTACTTTTGATGTCGTGAACAGGAAAGGTTTGAATGCCCTCTATACTCCAAGTTTCGGGAACAGGAATTATGAGCTGGATATTTTTTCAACGGAACCAAGGTTTTCATGGGTGAGGGGAACCGTATTCAGGATACAAACCAGTTATAAGAGGGAAACCCGCTCCAACCTGGAATTGTACGGAGGGGAAAAATCTGTTTCCAATGCGCTCAACCTGGAATCAAAATATAATGTTCTGCAGAACAGTACCATCAATGCCAGGTTCACATTCAATAAAATCAAATACGATCATCCAACCAATACAACGGTGAGTTATATCATACTTGACGGACTCCTGCCGGGAAGTAATTTTTTATGGAGCCTTGATTTCACCAAACGCATTTTCGGTAATGTAGAACTGAACATGCAGTACGAAGGCCGTAAACCCGGCGATTCAAGGACAATACATGTGGGGAGAGCGGCGATAAGAGCGTTGTTCTAGCTGCAAGCTTCAAGCTGCAAGCTGCAAGACTCACAGCATCACGCATTTATAAGCTGCCATGAATAAATGAAGCATATTTGCATAAGGTCTTGAACCTTGCGCCTAAAACCTTAAACCTTCTCTTTAATGGAACATCTTTGCATTAGGTCTTGTAGCTTGAAGCTTGAACCTTGCAGCTATCCTTCACTCTTAAACATTGAACCTGAAATGCATCACATCCCCATCCTTCACCACGTATTCCTTGCCTTCTATTCTCAGTTTGCCTGAGTCGCGGGCGGCGGATTCGGAGCCGTACTTTACAAAATCATCATAGCTGATGACTTCCGCCTTGATAAATCCTTTTTCAAAATCCGTATGGATCACGCTGGCGGCCTGGGGCGCCTTCCATCCTTCCTGGATGGTCCAGGCTCTTACTTCCTGCACACCAGCAGTGAAATAAGTTTGCAGGTTCAGGAGTTTATAAGCAGAATGGATCAGGCGGTCCAGCGCGGGCTCTTTCATCCCATATTCATCCATGAATAATTGTTTGTCTTCATCAGTTTCCAGTTCTGCTATCTGGGCTTCTATATTATTATTCATAACAATCACCTGCGCGTTTTCATCTTTCACCGCGTTGATCAGCTGTTCTGAATATTTATTACCCGTATGCATGGAGGCTTCATCCACATTGGCCACATACAGCACCGGTTTTTGTGTGAGGAGAAAAAGGTCAGCGACAGCATTCAGTTCTTCTTTGGCAAGGCCAAGCGAACGGATGCTTTTTCCTTCTTCCAGCTGTTTTTTACAACGCTGTAAAATCTCCATTTCAACTCTCGCCTTCGGATCTGTCTTCGCCAGTTTTTCCGTGCGGCTAAGTTTTTTCTCTACACTTTCCAGGTCTTTCAACTGCAGTTCTGTATCAATGATCTCTTTATCGCTTACCGGGTTGATTGCACCTTCATCACGAAGGATGTTCTCATCTTCAAAACAGCGGATCACGTGAATGATGGCGTCCACTTCGCGGATATTTCCCAGGAATTTATTGCCAAGTCCCTCACCCTTGCTGGCACCTCTTACCAGGCCGGCGATATCAACGATCTCGATCTGTGTAGGCACAATCCGGTTGGGTACCACAAGTTCTGCCAGTTTATTAAGACGGGGATCCGGTACATCCACTAATCCCACATTAGGGTCAATGGTGCAGAAACGGTAGTTGCTGGCCTGGGCCTTGGCACTGTTGCTGACAGCATTGAACAAAGTTGATTTTCCTACATTGGGCAATCCCACGATACCTGCCTGAAGAGCCATATTAAAGATTTTAGTTGCTAGCTTTTAGCTGCTAGATTTAGGGCCGCAAAGATAAGGATAAGGACTTGCTCAAATCTGAAGGAAACGTTTAACTTAGTCGGGAGACGTGAATCGTGAATCGTGAGACGTGAGGCGTGAGAACGGTTCCGACTACTGACTACCATCCTTCGCTGAAGCTACGG
>CBDUBK010000092.1:0-7231 GCA_965365375.1 uncultured bacterium
AACTGCAGGTGTAACGGTCAGATTATTTGTTAATCCAACAGCCACATTATTGGAAGTGGTGCAGCCGTTGGCATCCCTTACTAAAACTGTATAGTTGCCCGCTGTAACATAAAACAAATTGGAAGCCTGGTAATTGGTACCGTTGATCGAATACTGGTATGGTGAAGTGCCTCCGTTAGTTGTTACTGTGATCACACCATCCGCACCACCTGCACAACTTGCATTGGAAGTTGCCGAAGTAGCTGAAAGCGTTGAAGGTTCAGCGATATTAACCTGTTGCGTTTGCACGCAGTTATTCTGGTCCCTTACATACACCGTATAATTTCCTGCTGCTACATTGAATGAATTAACTGCCTGGTAGTTTACCCCGTCAATTGAATACTGGTAAGGGGCAGTACCACCGGAAGCTGCTATTAATACCTGTCCATTACTGGCACCGTTACAAAGTGCTGCCTGTTCAGAAGGGGTAAAAGTTAAGGCTGAAGGCTGGTTCACTGTAAAGGTTTGTGTACCCGCGCACTGGTTCTGGTCCCGGAAATAAACTGTATAATTTCCTGCAACGAGACCTGCAAACTGGTTGGACGCCTGCCATGTTGAGCCGTCAAGTGAATACTGGTAAGGAGGGGCCCCATTGGATGAAATGGTAACTGTTGCCGTGCCATTATTGCCGCCATTACAGCTTACATGTGCTACTGCAACGGTAGCGGTTAAAGGGGAGCCCGGTTGAATAGTTGCCTGCAGGGTTGACTGGCAGCCGGAACCATTTCTATATGTTATGTTGTAGTTACCTGTAGCCAGGCCAGTAAATGTATTGGATGACTGGAAAGTAGTACCATCAAGAGAATACTCAAAAGGTCCAGTTCCATTGGTATTGGTGATGGTGATCGTTCCGTTCACTGCTCCGCTGCATGATGTAGGTGTGGTAGATGCCGTTGCAGTCAGTGCCGGACCTACACCAATCGTAACCGGTATAGAGGCAGTTGTACATCCGGCCACATCCCTGATATAACCCGTATAAGCTGTTGCTGCAAGCCCGGTGAACTGGTTGGATGACTGCCAGGTGGTACCATTCAAAGAATATTCAAACGGACTGTTCCCGTTGTTTGGTGTAAGCGTAAGTGTACCATCACTCGCTCCGCTGCAGGATGTTGGTGTAAATGCTGCAGTTCCTGTGAGTGGGGCTCCTGCGGTAATATTTACGCTGATCGGGTTGGAAGAACAGCCTGCTGCATCCCTGATCACAACTGTATGTGTGCCGGATGCGAGACCTGAAAATATATTGGAGGACTGGAATAAACCTCCGTCAACCTGGTAAGAGAATGGGGTAGACCCTGATGTTGGTGTAATAGTTAGTGTACCATTTACCGCACCATTACAGGATGTAGCCGTACTGGCCACTGTTCCGGTAATGGGAGGACCTACTGACACTGTTACCGGAATGGCGTTGGAAACACAACCACCAGCATCAGTTACTACTATGCTATGGGTGCCTGCACTTACATTGGTGAATACGTTAGCGCTTTGTGGCGCGCCACCGTCAAGCTGGTAAGTATAAGTAGGACCACCGTTAGTTGGTGTTACCGTGATAGTGCCATTGTTCACACCCGTACATGATGTTGGTGTGGTGGAAGTGTTAGCAAGCAATGAACTTCCGGCAACTACCGTGGCTGCAATAGGTTGTGAAGTACAACCACCGGCATCTTTTACGATCACTGAATAACTGCCGGGTGCCAGCCCGGTAATGGTGGTGCCATTCTGGAAAGTAGTACCTCCATTAATGGAGTACTGGTATGGTGCGCTTCCATTTGTAGGCACGATATTGATGCTGCCATTATTCACGCCTGCACAGGAAGTACCTGAACCTGTTGCCGTGGCATTAAGGCTTCCAGTTGAAACAGGTACATTCACAAATACATTATTGACAAAGCATCCTTTTGAGTCCTGTACAGAAATAAACCAGATGCCCGTAAGCAGATTGGAGAAAACATTATTGCCTTGGAAAGGTCCATTATTGATGGAATAAGTATAAGGCGCCGTACCACTGGTAGGTGTAACCGTAATAGTTCCGCTTGCCGAACCTGCACAGGCAGGGGCAACAGCATTGGTGGTGATGGTAAGGGGTCCACCCTGTGCTACCTGTACCAGCATATTGTTCAACACACAACCACTGGCATCAGTAACTGAAATAAATTTATTACCAAAGGTCAGGCCCGTAATTGTATGTGTAGGCGTGCTGAATGACCCGCCTGGACCACCATTTATGGTATAGGTCCACGGTGCAACTCCATTCTGCGGGGTAAGTGTGATCGTACCATCAGAAGAACCATTACAGGAAGTTCCCGTTTGCGTGGCATTGATGGTTAGGGTGCCGCTTGTTGGTACAATTACCGGGAGGGTTTGTGAACATCCGCCTGAAGTGGTAATGGTAACAGAATGTGTGCCGCCAAGCAATCCAGTGAATGAATGTGACTGGTTATTTGTACTGACAGGTAAACCTCCATCAAGTGAAATCAGGTAAGGCGGTGTTCCGGCCCCGGTTGGAATGTTTACTGTAAATCCTCCGTTCGGTCCGCAGGCAGAAGGAATGATGGTACCGGCAGTAGCATTCAGGCTGGTGGTTTTATTAACAGTGATGGTATCTGAACTGATGATCTGGTTGGCAGGATTGGAGCAGGATGCATAATAAGTCCTCACGATATACTGGGTAGAACTGGCCGTGGGACATTGCTGCGGAAAATTTAGATCAAGCATGCCAACAACCGAAGTGGCCGTATCGGCACCTGGTGTAACACCTGTTTCAGCAAGCACGGTACCTGTAATATTCAACAGTTCCGCTTTGGAAAAACGGGAACCGGCTCCGGAGGGAACAAATCGGTATGATTCATTCGAGGAAGACCATTGTGTTGCATTCTTGCCGGGTGCAGCTACAGCTTCATCCCTGTCCCAGTTTTGAAGGCCAAGGATAGCCAGTCCCTGGTTGAAAGCGGTACACAAAGGTTTGTTCATAAGGTGCACATCAACAATTCCTGTGCTTTCATGCAGCACAATCTGCTGTGAACAGATCAAAGTAGTACAGCTGAACATGGGTACATCAAAATAGGTGATCACGAATTTGCGGCAGGGCGCTGTTCCTATTACCGACCACTGGATCTTACGCGTGGGAGGAACATTAGAGGCATTTGGATAAATATCGTGATAGGCACCCATGATGGAAGCCCTTGGATAATAAGTAGTGGCTATACCGCTCGGTGCAGATCCCACATTATAAGGAATTGGCTGGGGACTTGAACCATTGGTGAGTGTATAAGCATTATTCTGACCTGCATTGATCTCATCGAATGTGACCACACCATTCGAGCCGATCACGATATTGTTATAGATCGAATCGTAAAAACAAAATGGAAAAGGCATTGCGATGAGGTTACTGAATTTATCATCAATGTATACTTCAGACACTTCAGTACCCGCCCCGGTAAAAGGAAAAGGGCTGTAAGGAATATTTACTACTGAATACTTGGATGTGGACTTGAGGTGTGGTACCTGGAATTGAAATGGGGCACAGTTCACATTACAGGGAAGCTCGATAGTCGTTCCATTCAGGCCGGTTGAAATACAACTGGTTTGTGCAGTGGCATGGTAGGATGCAAATATGCATGATACCATTACCAGGAATCCGGTAAAAATTCTCATAAGTGTCGTCAGGAATAATAGTCTTAAAGGAAAAAGGAAATTAACACTTTTTTTTAAGCAACTACTATAAACTAAGCGAATTCTAATGTGGAAATTTTCATCCTGGCTCGTAAATCTACGTAGGACTTTCAGTTTCGAAACGCTCAACTGATTGAATACCATGCAAACTTTTCAAACGCTTCACTAATTCATCGAGCTCCTCTTTATCATGTACGAATAATTTTATAGTGCCTTCGAACACTCCTTCCTTCGATTCAATGGTTATGGCCGATATATTAATCTTGAGATCGCCGCTGATGATGTTGGTAATCTTGTTCACGACACCCACATCATCCATACCAATAATCCTGAGGCCGGTAAGGAAAGAGATTTCTTTATTCTTGGCCCATTTGGTCTTTACGATCCTGTGGCCATAATTGGCCAGCAGCTTATTGGCATTGGGACAGGTGGTCCGGTGAATGGTAAGTCCCTTACCGGTTGTGACAAATCCAAACACGTCATCTCCTGGAATTGGTTTGCAGCAATTGGCCAGGTTGTACATGATGCGGTCACTGCTCTCGCCAAAGATGATCAGCTCCGTATCTTTTTTAGTAATGGCCGGGTGATATTCAGGTTTGGCCTCCAATACCCTTACAGGCTTTGGTGCTTCCAGCCTTTCACCGGTGATCTTGAATTCCTTGAGTTCTTTGAGATCAATATTCTTTATGGCAACCTGGTAATAAAGGTCTAACGGTGATCCCTGCTTGTAAAAATTTACGATCTCCTCTATATTCTGGATATTGAAAGCCACACCGAGTCCTTCCAGCTTTCTTTGCAGGGTATACTTGCCTTCATCCGCAATCCCTTTCTTCTCATCTTTTAGCGAATCCTTGATTCGGCTGCGTGCCTTGGCGGTTACCACGAAATTGAGCCAGTCCTCCGAAGGCTTCTGCTTATTGGAAGTAATGATCTCCACCTGGTCACCACTTCTTAGTTTGTGGCTGATCGGAACAAGCTTGTGGTTCACCTTGGCGCCGATACATTTTACTCCAACCTCACTGTGTACCGCAAATGCAAAATCAAGCGCCGTGGCTCCAACAGGCAACATTTTCACATCACCTTTTGGTGTATAGATATATATTTCTTCTGCAAGGAAACTTCTTTTGAAGTCATGCAGGAAATCCACTGAGTCCACGTCCTGGCTGGTGATCACTTCCCTGATCTGGTTGAACCATTTATCAAAACGGCTTTCATCTGTGGTTCCTTCCTTGTATTTCCAGTGCGCAGCCAGACCCTTCTCGGCGATCTCGTTCATGCGCTTGGTCCTGATCTGCACTTCCACCCATTTACCCTGGGGACCCATAACCGTAGTATGCAGGGCTTCATAACCATTGCTTTTAGGATTACTCAGCCAGTCACGCAACCGTTCGGGTGATGGGGTGTATTCATCCGTGATCATGGAATAGACCTTCCAGCAATCCTCTTTTTCCTTTTCAGGGGTGGAACTAACGATGATGCGTATGGCAAAAAGATCATACACTTCTTCAAAGCTTACACCCTTCTTTTTCATTTTATTCCAGATGGAGTGAATGCTTTTTGGGCGGCCATGGATTTCAAACTCAAGCCCTGCCTTTGCCAGCTTATCATCGAGAGGCTTGATGAATTCATTGATATATCTTGTACGTTCCCTTCTTGTTTCAGCGAGTTTTTTGGCGATCTCCTTGTAAGTATCCGGCTCCAGGTATTTCATCGCAAGGTCTTCCATCTCCGTTTTGATATTATACAATCCCATGCGGTGGGCAAGAGGTGCATATACATAAACGGTTTCGGAAGAGATCTTCAATTGTTTTTCAGGCTTCATGCTGTCGAGCGTCCGCATGTTGTGCAGCCTGTCAGAAAGTTTAATAAGGATCACGCGGGGATCATCAGTTAGTGTCAGCAGGATCTTACGGAAATTTTCAGCCTGCTGCGATGCATTCACATCTATTACATTTGAAATTTTTGTGAGCCCGTCTACGATCTTCGCGATCTCACTTCCAAATTCACGCTGAACATCTTCAGGAGAAATATCAGTGTCTTCAACAGTATCATGTAAAAGGGAGCAAATAGTGGAGCGTACGCCAAGCCCGATCTCTTCCACGCAAATCCGAGCAACAGCAAGCGGGTGCAGGATATATGGTTCACCGCTTTTGCGGCGCATGGTCTTGTGTGCTTCCGCGGCCATTTCAAAAGCATTGCGGATCAGCTTACGGTCGCCCGGCTTGATGCGTGATTTAAGTGCCCGGAGCAATGAACGGTATTCACGCAGAATCAGCTTTTTTTCCTGCTCTTCATTCAAATTGTACTTCGGTATCTGCGCTACGGTTTCCATAGAGAACGAATTTACAGAATTAACGGGATGGAAATGTAGTCGGAAGTCGGAAGTCTGTAGTCGGTAGTCGGTAGTCGGGTAGTCGTTCCAGGGCTACTGACTACTGACTTCTGACTACCGACTTAAAAAAGAAACCTCCCGGGGAACCGGGAGGTTGTCATTTGGCAAGCAATGTACTATTTGATAAAATCGTATCTCAGCATGATCTCATGACCGTTTGATCCTTTATCATAAATGCTGAGTGGCGTGGTATAGATGTCAAATGAGTATCCGATATTGAAACGTTCCTTGATTTTAACACCTGCCGAAACCAGCCAGGCCTGGTTGGCTCTCCAGGTAAGTCCATACCAGAACAGATCATTGTGAACCACTCTCGCACCACCCTGAACTTCAAGTGGCGCATTGGGCAGGTAAATGAAAAGTATGTTGGGAACGATCCTGGTTACATTATCCACGTTCCAGCTGTAATTACCATGGAGGTAATAATGCCTGTACAACATGGCCTCTTCGTTAGGCGTGCCGGTACCTTCATAAAGATTCAGCTTCGACTGGATCAACTGGCTTACCGAGGCACCTAACTGTAATTTTTTGGAAGTATAGGCTACTCCAAAACCGGCATCACCTTTTATGCGGTTCTCATTACCCTGAATCACCGGGTCGTTAGGACCAAGAGATCCCTGCAGTTGTTTCCTGTCATATGAAAACTGCTGAACCCTTGCTTCCAGTCCAAGTGAAAAACTGGCGTCATCCTTCAATGGAATATGATAAGCTATCGCGGCCTGCAAGCCATTACGTGTAGTAGGACCGGTAACATCATTATAGAGATATCCACCTATACCCAGCTTGGCACCGGGCAGGTAAGCATTACCGAAAAGCATACCGGTTTGGGGTGCACCAGGCATTCCGCTCCACTGGGTTCTGAATAAACCACCCAGCTGACCGTATTTATTGCTGCCCGCTGTTGCAGGGTTGTGCAATGGACCATACATGTCATAAAAACTGGAAGCAGTTAATTGCTGGCCATTTGAAATCAAAGCTGCGCAGACTAACACAGCCAGGAATTGAATACGTTTCATAACAGTTTTTTTATGGTTTATCTCAGAATGGTTACGTTTCCTTTTTTGTATACGTTCTTGCCGTTGATCAGCTGGTAGGTCACCACATAATAGTAAGTACCGTCAGGCAGTGGTT
>CBDUBK010000093.1:0-7148 GCA_965365375.1 uncultured bacterium
TGCATCCCTCCGACTACCAGGAAAGAGCTTCAGGTATCGAATTTGCCAAACCTATCACCATTGGTGAAGATGTATGGATTGGCGGTAGTGCTGTCATTTGTCCGGGCGTGAATATAGGAGACAGGTGCATCATTGGTGCAGGCAGCGTGGTTACAAAAGATATCCCTTCAGATTGTTTTGCCGCAGGAAATCCCTGCAGGGTTATTCGCAACAATACTGAAAAATAATACCATTGCCTGTGATCAGGCTGGCATCAGGATAATAAACCTGGTTCCCACTCCCGGCTGGCTTTCCGCTACAATAAATCCTTTGTGATTGTCCACGATCTTTTTACAGATCGCAAGGCCAATGCCTGAACCCTGGTAAGAATTTCCATCGAGGCGCTGGAAAATTCCAAAGATCTTATCGGCATACTGGGATTCGAAACCAATACCATTATCTTCCACCTCAAGCTGTATATATCCAGCGGGGTTGACTTCAAACTGGTCCGCATATTTCTCTGAAACAGGTTTTGCGGTGATCTTTATTTCCGGGCTTTCACTTTTGTTGAATTTCAAACCATTGCTGATCAGGTTTTGAAACAACTGGTGCATCTGTCCAGGCACCGCACGTAACACTGGAAGGTCAATAGCAGTGATCTTTGCATTATTCTCCCGGATGGTGATCTCAAGATCATCAATGATCCTGTGAATGATTTCATTGAGATCAGTATCCTTGTATTTTACTTCGGTATTACTCAGTCTTGAAAGTGTTAGAATATCATCCACGAGAGACTGCATCCGGTTGGAGGAGCTGATCATTTTTTCAATGTACCTCATCTCCCCTTCATCAATTTTATCCTTCACCCTTTCTTTAACAAGGCTACCAAAGGCCTGTATCTTTCTTAAAGGCTCTTTAAGATCATGGGAAGCAACAGAAGCAAACTGCAAAAGATCCATATTGGATTTTTCCAGCTTATTGGTTGTCAGTTTTAATTCTTCATAACCCTGCGCCAGGAGGTCAGCTGCGATCTTACGCTCGGTTACATCAGTAAAAGTAGTAACCAGCCCATCCAGCATTTTTACTGCTACCAGTTCGTACCAGCGGTCCATGGATTCATAGTACACTTCAAATTCCATGGTCTTGCCGGTTTCAACTATCTCTTTATATTTCCGTATACTGTCCTTGGACATTTCAGGAAACTCCTCGCTCAGTTTTTTTCCAAGCATGGATCCCCTTGGCCTGTTCAATAATTGTTCTGCGGCTTTATTAACACTGATGTATTCAAAATCTATGATCCTGTTCTGCTGGTCACGGATGGCTTTCTTTGCCAGGATGCCACTGGTAGAACTGTTGAATACAGCTTCCAGGATACTGTTCAAAGTTTTGATCTGCGAGATATCTATAAAGTTCACCACCGCCCCGTCAATGGTTTTATCATGCCGGAGGAAGGGGGCAATCCGCATCAGGAAGATAGATCCGTCATTCATCAGGATCTCTCTTTCGAGTTTCTTCCCTGTCTTCATAGCCTGCCTGATAGATTCCACAAACTGGCTGTCATTGAAATTGGTGGTAAGATCACCGATTGGCCTGCCGATATCACCATCAATAAGGTTGATCTGCATCCGGGCTCTTGGTGTGAATTTCCTGACGACCAGATTTTTATCAACCAGTACCTGTCCTACCTCCGAGTTATTGAAATAATTATTAAGATCATCATTCAGTTCAATCAGTTCCCTGATCTTGAGCTGGTGCTCGGCGTTCACCGTGTGTAATTCTTCATTCAGTGACTGGAGTTCTTCGTTTGTGCTTTGCAGTTCTTCATTGGAAGAAATGATTTCCTCGTTGCTGGATTGCAATTCTTCGTTTGCGGATTCCACCTCTTCTATCACCGCCTGGAGATTTTCCTTGGTATCCCTTAATTCTGTTTCCAGTTCTTCGATACGCTCCGCAACCAGGTCAACATTTTCAGTATTACTTGACCGCCGTACTGGCTTTACCTCTTTTTCCGCTTCACTGAAAATCACGAAAAGGAAAGGCTGCAGGTAGGTTTTCTGGTCGAGGTAAGGTTTGATCACAATATTGATACTGCGGTGTTTCTTTCCTGTAGTAACCTTTACCTTGCGCTGTACTACTTTTTCATTTTCCTTGATAGCCTTGCGGATGCTCGTGCTAAGTACTACTGAAAGGTCCTGTGGTACCAGCTTCAATAAATTGAAATTGAAATTACCTTCAGGAAAACTGATAAAATTCTTGAAAGCACCAATCGCCTGTTTTACTTCAAAATCCTTGTCAATGAATATTCCTGCGAACTGGTATTCATCAAGCAGGGTTTCCTTGAATATATCTGACAGATGGGTTAATGCGTTTTTGGCTTTGTGAGCGGGCATACCCAATCCTGTTTTTTCAATAGGGTTGAGATAAGCACCAAACTCACCGGCTCTTGTTTTACTGATGCACTGATAGATTTTCCATTTCTTATCAATCTCCTTCATCACATCCTTCAGGTTGCCGATGTTCTCGCTGTTGCCAAGAAATAAATAACCATCTTCATTCAGAGCAAAATGAAATTTCTGCAGTATGTTTTTCTGCAGGATGGGATTCATATAGATCAGCATATTCCTGCAGGTGAGCAGGTCTATCTTACTGAAGGGAGGATCCTTTGTAATATCATGTTTGGCAAAAACCACCATTTTTCTCAGGTTGGAAGAGACCTTGTACTCATTCCCCTCCTTGATAAAATATTTACTTACCCATTCTGGTTTTACATTCTTCAGGCTATCCTGGTGGTAATATCCTTTTGAGGCAGTATTAATAGCCACCTGGTCAATATCTGTGGCAAATATTTTTACACTTACTTCAAATTGTTTGCTGGTTTCCAGGTATTCTGAAAACAGGATACCGAGAGAATAAGCTTCTTCCCCGGTGCTGGTAGCAACCACCCAAACCTTGACCACATCACCTTCTTCTTTTTTTGCCATCAGCTTCGGGATCACCTCAGTCCTAATGGCATCAAATGCTTCTTCGTCCCTGAAAAAGCTGGTGACATTGATGAGGAATTCCCTGCAGAGCGCCCTGATCTCGTCCGGCTGATTGGTGAGGTGATCGTAATAATCACGGAGGGATTTTAGTCCTCGTTCGGCCATGCGCTTTGCCATGCGCCTGTTAAGCGTAGGCCTTTTATAATGCGTGAAATCGTGGGAGGTCACTTTATAGATGAGCGCCAGGATATCAGAAATTATGGCCTCTTCCTGGTTGTTCAGCTGGTTGAAGGAACGGATCAATGGAGCCTCTTTCAAAAAGCCGATCAGTTCTTCCGGCATTAATTCAGGAGGAAGAATCAGGTCTGCATAACCAGTGGCAATGGCGGTATTGGGCATGCCATCAAACTCTGCAGTAGTAGGATCCTGTACAACAACAGTCCCACCGTGATTTTTGATTGTTTCAATTCCCCTTGAACCATCACTCCCGGTACCCGATAAGACCACCGCCACGGCTTTTTCACCCTTACTACGGGCAAGGGATTCAAAAAAAACATCAATGGCAGTATTGGGATGATTGTTTCTTTCCTTTTCTATCAGATGAAATCGTTCGCCATCAAGCGTCAGCAACTTCTTGGTAGGAATCAGGTAAATACAGTTAGGCTCAAGGGCCATATCCTCACCTGCTTCAACCACTTTCATTTCTGTGTGTTTGGCAAGCAATTCCGACATCAGGCTTTTATAGTCTGGCGACAGGTGCTGTATTACTACAAAGGAGAATCCGGTATCCTGTGGAATATTATCAAAAAATTCATTGATCGCTTCAAGCCCACCTGCGGAGGCGCCGATTCCAATTACATATCCCTGAGCAGGTTCATCAGTAGGATGCTTAAGTTTTCGAGGCATAATAATATTGAAGTGCAAATATGGTTTATATTTACAAATACCCCCTTGAATTCACCCTTTTAATGAACAGAAATTTAAGAATTATTTTAATCGAGGATGACCTGGATGATGTGGAGATTTTGCAGGATGCCCTGGTCAATAATCATGTAAAGTTCAGCATGACAGTTCTGAAAGACGGTAGTGAAGCCATCCAGTTCTGTGACCAGGCCAATTATACCCCAGATATAATTATAATGGATTTTAACCTTCCAAGGGTGCATGGCCGTGATGTGGTTAAAATGATCAGGTCCACACCCCAGTTTGATACTACACCAATATTGATCCTCAGCACTTCTTCTTCAAAAGAGGATATCGCATTTGCATACAATGCAGGTGCAGATAAATACCTGGTTAAACCCACCACCCTGCAAAGCATCAATGAAACCGTAAGAGTGGTGGTTGAAATGGCTGGAGGCAGAACAGTGGAGCAGTAAAGACTTTTCAGTACTGGAAAAATATCTCGGTAGCCCCATAACCAAAAGATGGATGGTACTGGTTTACAAAAGATTTTACCTCTTTTTTCAAACGAAGGATGTCATGGATCTCATCACGCAGCCTTCCACTGCCCACTCCATGAATAACGATCAGTTGCGGCAGGTGGTGCGCAAGCGCCAGCTCATACCATTTATCAAATTCCCTTAACTGGATATCAAGAATTTCAGCACTTGAGAGATGCGCATGATCATTCATCAGTTTCTCGATATGAAGGTCTACAACACTGCGTGCAGGAGGTAAATGCCTTCGCGCTTCTTTTGCATTATAAATCTTAACACCCCTCGCTGCAAGTGAACTCATATCCAGGGGCTCCTCTACCGGGCGGTCTGGAAATTCGTCAAATAATTTATAGGAAAACATGGCCTCCCCCTTTTGCCTGATCTCTTCGATGCGGGAGAAAAGTTGTTTAGGCCTCAATTTCAGGTTGGATTCATAAAAATCCGACTTGTTCTTTTCCGGCTGCAGCAGGCTGAATTCAAAATTGAATGAAGGGCTGTCACTCATATCAGAGAAGCGTACATCATGGATGTAAAAATCCTGGAAGGGATGTATCTCGTTTTTGAGTTCGAATTCAGACTGGCCGAAAAACTGCAGTTTATAAAAAAATTTAAAAGACCGGTAGGTATGATTCACCAGGTGCACTTTCAGTTCTTCCACCACATCATCACCAAATTCATCTATATCCATTACAGGCAGGAACGAGATCCACACACCATCTACCACTTTATGTACAGGTGCTTTCTCCTTGCGGATATCATCAACGAATTTTTTCTCTTTCTTTTTGGGAAACAGTTTTTTCTCTGTGAATTGTTTGAAATAAGGGAAGTCAAGCTGGTCGATGTAGGCGGGAAATTTCACACCTCTGACTTCCACCATTACCATCTTGTCGTTGATGATATCAACCACTTCGCCCTGCTCATTGGAATGAAGGACCAGCACACGGTCACCTACCTGGAATTTCATAAAGCAAAGATAGTTACTGGCCAATAGCCAATGGCCATTAGCTAACGGCTTCTTTTCCAGTCCTCAGTTTGGAATTCCGGTAGCCGTATAAGAAATAAATCATCAGGCCCAGGAACATCCAGCAGAAAAACACCAGCCAGCTTTTTGCCGGTATCTCCACCATCAGGTACAAACAAAACAATACACCCATTATGGGAATGAATGAATATTTACGTACAAAGGTCATGATGGCCAGAATGGAAGCAATCAAAACAAAAATGATGAACAGTACTTCCTGGTAGCCTTCATTGCCAAGATTGGCAAAAGCTTCACTGAGCCTGTTACGGAAAAGGAAAATGAATAATGCAACAATGAGTGGAATCAAGAACCTTCCATTGATATAAGGCAAAGAAAATTTCCCGGGCTCTTTGGCAATACGCGGTAATAATAGTACACCTCCGGATACAAGTGCAAAAGCAAACAAGGTCCCAATGCTGGTAAGATCGGTTACCAGGTTATCTTCCAGGAAGAGGGCGGGAATCGCTACCAGGCAACCTGTAACTATAGTTGCAAATGAGGGTGTCAGGTATTTGGGATGGATCTTCTGAAATTTTTTAGGAAGCAATCCATCGCGGCTCATGCTCATCCAGATTCTTGGCTGTCAAAGCTGGAACACCAGCAGCACACTTGTTGTGGCAACCACTGCACTGATAGATACAACCGTTTCAATCCAGGGCGCCCTTTCAGCAAATACAAAGGCCAGAGGATCATTCACATTTTCAAACATTGAATAGTTTTCCATGCCAGTAAGCACCAGTGCGATGAGGATATACAGAACCGTACAGATCAATAATGAATAGATCATGGCCTTGGGCATATCCTTCTGCGGATTCTTACACTCCTCTGCCGTGGTGGATATGGCATCAAAACCGATATAGGCATAGAACACCGCTGAAACTCCCTTCAAAACTCCTTCAAAGCGGTTTGGCAGGAAGGGCGTCCAGTTATTGGTATCAACAAAAAAAGCTCCGGCTACAATCACGAAAATGATCACTGCCACTTTGAAGATCACCATAAAGTTGGCGGTATTCTTACTTTCCTTAATACCGGTATAAGCAAGCCAGGTGATCAGCACAACAATAATAAATGCAGGCAGGTTAAAAAAGATCTTGTAGCCCGCAAGCATGGGTGCATTGTTCCAGGCATCAATTGCGAAACGGTAATCATCCATTTTTTCAGGGCTGATCACTCCGCCCCTGGCTATCGCTTCTGTTGAACTGAGGTAGGCAGATTTAGCTGTGGCCGGATCCACCAGCATCCAGTCTGCCAGGTGTACATTAAAAACATTTACAAGCAGGTTGTTGAAATAGCCGCTCCATGAAATAGCGACCACAATATTTCCAATTGCGTATTCAAGAATGAGCGCCCATCCAATGATCCAGGCAATCAGTTCACCAAACGTAACATAAGAATATGTGTAGGCACTGCCTGCGACCGGTACCCTGCTTGCAAATTCTGCATAACAGAGCGCTGAAAATCCACAGGCAACCGCAGTGATAATAAACAGAATGGAAACACCGGGTCCTCCATTGAAGGCTGCATTCCCGATGGTGGAAAATATGCCAGCGCCAATCACCGCCGCGATACCAAGAAAGGTAAGATCCCTTACACCCAGCACTTTCCTGAGATGGCTGCCGGGTTTTGCCTCTGCGGCTTCATAATCATTCCTGATCTGGTCAATCGATTTTTTACGAAAGATCTGTTTCGACATGCAGTTGGTTTTGTAAGCGAAAAATAGAAAATATC
>CBDUBK010000094.1:0-7139 GCA_965365375.1 uncultured bacterium
GAGGCAACTACAGCAATGGAGCCGCTGTCCATGCCTCCGGAAAGATAACTTCCCACCGGTACATCTGCCACCATCTGTCTTGCCACCGCATTATTGAACAACCTTTGGGTTTCCAGCCTTGCGTCTTCAAATGAAATGTTTTCATCCGGCTGTGAGGAATCATAATCCCACCAGGAATGATGCTGGACTACAGAAGTTGCCGCGTCTATGCAAACTGTATTTGCCTGGGGCAGCATGTATACCCCATCAAACAGTGTACGATAGGTGAAGAGGTTCTGGAAAGTAAAATATTCATTAAGCGCATCAGCATTTACTTTCATGCTGAAGCTTTGTTGTGTCAGGAAGGCCTTGATCTCTGAAGCAAATAAAAGTGTTCCATTCTTCAGGTAGTAATAAAGAGGTTTTACGCCAAACCGGTCCCTGCTCAGCCAGAGTGAATTGGTTTTGGTATTCCATGCTCCTATTGCGAACATTCCATCCAGCCTTTCGAAAAAAGAGGGACCATATGCTGCCAGGCCTTCACATACCACTTCCGTATCACCGGTAGAAACAAATTCATGTCCCTTTGCCTGCAATTCAAGTTTCAGTTCCCTGAAATTGTAAATACAGCCATTGAATACCACGATCCACTCTCCATTCTTGGAAGGCATCGGCTGGCAACCCTTAGGCGAGGTATCCAGGATAGCCAGCCGCCTGTGACCAAGTCCAATGTTCTCGTGCACATAGATATCCTCCCCATCAGGACCACGGTGCTGTAATGCACGGGTCATTTGCTTGATATCATTGTTGCCGACAGGCTTACCGCTTAAATTGAATATCCCTGCAATACCACACACGCTTATAAAGATTTTAAAGCAGCAATTATATAATCGAAGTCTTCTTTCACCATTTTGTTATGCAAAGGAATGGCCATGGAATACTGGTCGGCCGCGAAAGCGCCGGGAAAATCTCCGGGCTTCAAACCATATTTTCCTGCATAGGCACCCAGCATGTGAACTGCATGGGTTCCGGGTCTTGTTGCAATACCTTTTTGCTGCAACACTTCCATCATATCATTCCTTTTCATGGGAGCTTTTGTTTCATCAACAAATGTGACATAACTCTGCCATCCATGCCTGTATCCATCAGGTACTACCGGTGTTCTCAACCAGGAAATATCCTTCAGTTGTTCAGTATAATATTTTGCCCATTCATTTCTTTCATTGATGAAACCCTGCAGCTTTTTCAGCTGAACAAAACCAACGGCTCCCTGCAAATCGGTCATCCGGTAATTGTAGCCTACAATATCATATGCAGCCAGCAAATAGGGTTTGGCCCCATGGTGTCTTTGTTCTTCTGAAACCGAACCACCGTGATTGCGCAGCATATCCAGGTGTGCCGCGATCTTGTCATCATTGGTTGTGAGCATCCCGCCTTCACCACAGGTTACTGATTTACGCGGGTGAAAAGAGAAACATCCCACATCACCCAGGCTTCCCGCAGGTTTGCCATGCAGTTCAGCACCGGCGGCACAGGCACCATCTTCAACTATTTTCAGTTGCGGAAAATTTTCACGGATATAATCTATATCAGCACAAAGACCAAACAGGTGCACCGGGATGATCGCCTTGGTTTTTGAAGTGATCTTATCGCGGATCTGCTTTACATCAAGATTGAAGGTAGTCGTGTCAACATCAATAAAAACAGGAACCGCATTGCAATACAATACCGCGTTGGCAGTTGCTACCCAGGTAAAGGCAGGTACTATTACCTCATCACCTTCACCCACACCACAAGCCAGCAAAGCAAGGTGCAGTGCAGTGGTGCAATTGGAAACAGCAAGCGCATGTTTCACCTGGTGCATCTCCGCGAACAGGGTCTCAAACTCCTTCACTTTCGGTCCCTGGGTAAGCCAGCCTTTTTCTATAGGTTCCCTTACTGCCATCCATTCTTCTTCGCCCATGGATGGAATAGCGATCGGGATATTTCTTTTTTCTATTGCTGTAGTAGTCATAATATATTATTTATAGCCTCCGCTGTCTCTCCAGTCGATCAAACGTTGCAGGCCGGTTTCCAGATCATATTTATGTTCGAAGCCGAGATCATTTCTTGCCTTGTCAGGAGAACCGATCCTGTTCTTCACCAGGGCACGGGCATCATCGGCACTGTAAGGCTTATAGGTCACTTTCAAATCAGATTTTTTTAATGCCAGGATGGTATCACATAATTCGCGGATGGAAGTCTGCACACCTGTTCCTACATTATAAAAGCCGTAAGAAGTATCACTTGTCAATGCCGCGATATTACACCTGGCCACGTCCTCAACATAAATGAAATCATAAGCCTGGCTTCCATCTCCATTGATCACCGGTGGTTCGTTGGCGTCTATTTTGTTCAACATGATCGGAACCACTCCGGTATAAGCAGCTGTCTGATCCTGGCCGGGCCCGTACACATTCATATACCTCAGTGCGATCACTGGCAGGTTATACCTGTCATTGAACGCGGTACACATGGCTTCTCCGGCGATTTTGGTGGAGCCGTAAAAATTTTTGTTATTGTAGGGATGTTCTTCTGTCATGGGCACCTGCACGGCATCACCATAAACGGATGCGGAAGAAGAATACACCAGCTTTTTCACTTTATTCTTTACACATGCTTCCAGTACATTGAATGTTCCTTCAATATTGACGTGAAAAGCGGTACGGGGGAAATCCTTGCAATGCAGCAGCCACATAGCCGCTAAATGAAACACATAGTCAATGCCTTTCATGGCATCATCCAGGAGATCCGTTTCACGGATGTCACCGCCATTTTCATTGATGCGGCAACGGGGATCTTTGAGGCAGTCTTCAATGTTTTCCATTTTGCCCCTGGCGAAATTATCGTAGATCACTACTTCTTTTACATCGTGCTTCAGCAATTCCCTGACCACAAAACTTCCAATGAAGCCTGCGCCACCAATTACCAGCACTTTACTGTTCTTTAATTCCATTTTAAATTGAAAAAGGATGAGGAGATATACTGCCGCTGGCAAAAGGATGATAATCACCTTTCAGTCCAACAGGCGTTTTAGTTCTTATTTCATGGGCCAGCTCTATGGAAGGAAGTGCTTCACGCAGGTTAAAACCCTTTCCATCAAGTATGGCCTGGTAACTCATTGTATGCAGGTCGGTGAACCCGTCACTGAATTCAATTTCATTTCCCTCCATGGTTATGGAGCGGTAGGTGCGCTGTCCTTTCGCTTTCACCTGCTCCGGCAAGGTGTCTTCATTGATACTGAGAAACCACCGGACCCTGGCTCTTTCCAGTTGAAGGAACCCGGCTGCGCGGTCATGGGTATGCAGGTGTACAATATTTTCTTTTACGGGTCCGAAGATCCAGATCAGCATATCAAAAAAATGAATGCCGATGTTGGTTGCGATACCACCGGATTTATTTACATCACCTTTCCAGCTGGTATAGTACCAGTTGCCGCGTGAGGTGATATAGGCCAGGTCAAAATCAAAAATTTTTGAGGGATCTGAATTCTTCACTTTTTCTTTCAGGGCAATGATATCGCGGTGAAGCCTCAATTGAAGAATATTGAATACTTCCTTCCCGGTTTCTCTCTGGATCTGGTCAAGCGCTTCAACATTCCAGGGATTTAACACAAGAGGTTTCTCGCAGATAACAGCGGCTCCCTGCCTCAATCCAAAACGGATATGAGAATCATGCAGGTAATTAGGAGAACAGATGGAGAGAAAATCTATGGGATGACCACCCCTGTGCAGTTTTTCGATATGGCGGTCGAACCTTTCGAATTCCACGAAAAAACTGGCATTCGGAAAATAACTGTCCATGATGCCAACCGAATCGAATTTATCCAGGGCGGCGACCAGCTGGTTGCCCGTTTCCTTGATTGCTTTTAAGTGTCGGGGTGCAATAAAACCCGCGGCGCCAATCATGGCAAAGTCTTTCATCAGATTATTTGATTTTTCGAACGGTATTGTTAACTAAGATATACTTTTCTCCGCTTTCCTCACAGGAGGCCCGGTTGTCTGCATCAAAGTTCAGGCGATGCCCGAACTCGCTCATCCACCCGATATGACGGGCAGGGTTTCCCACTACCAGGGCGTAGGCGGGAACAGTTTTTGTAACCACCGCTCCTGCACCAATGAATGCGTACTCCCCAATCTCATTGCCGCAAACTATGGTAGCATTCGCGCCGATGGATGCGCCCTTTCTCACGTAAGTGGGCAGGTACTCATGCTTCCTGCTGACAGCGCTGCGCGGATTGATCACATTGGTAAAAACCATGGAGGGTCCCAGGAAAACATCATCTTCGCAAATCACCCCTTCATATATGGATACATTGTTCTGCACCCTTACATTTTTTCCAAGCACCACTTTTGGTGAAACCACTACATTCTGGCCGATGTTGCAGTTCTCACCGATCGTGCATCCCGGCATGATATGGCTGAAGTGCCAGATCTTTACGCCTGATGCTATTTCACATCCTTCGTCTATAATTGCTGAAGGATGCGCATAATATTTTGAATCTTTCTCCATTAATCCCTTCCTTTCTTTAATACTTCGTAGAGATATTTTCCATAGCCGCTCTTGATCAAAGCCTCTGCGAGTTGTTTCATCCTGCTTTCATCGATATAACCCATACGGTAAGCCACTTCCTCAATACAACCGATCTTGGTACCCTGCCTTTTTTCAATCACCCTTACAAATTCACTCGCGTCATGTAAAGAATCAAATGTGCCGGTATCGAGCCAGGCAGTTCCTCTGTCGAGGATGGATACATTGAGTGTTCCTTTTTCCAGGTAAACTTTATTGACGTCCGTGATCTCGTATTCTCCTCTCGCTGAAGGTTTGAGATTTTTAGCTATTGTTACCACTTCATTGTCGTAGAAATAAAGTCCCGGCACTGCATAATTTGATTTAGGAGCCGAAGGCTTTTCTTCTATGGAAACAGCCTTGTGATTCTCATCAAATTCAACCACGCCGTAACGCTCGGGATCTGATACCTCGTAAGCAAAAACATACCCACCGCTTACGTCATTCAATTC
Organism: uncultured bacterium; assembly: GCA_965365375.1. GTDB lineage: Bacteria > Bacteroidota > Bacteroidia > Chitinophagales > Chitinophagaceae > Flavisolibacter. The sequence goes on from CBDUBK010000094.1 coordinate 5,040, forward strand.
CTGCAACTGGCGACCCAGACGGGAACCATAAAAAATATTATCTCCAAGCACAAGGGCCACCTTGTCATCTCCAATAAATTTTTCACCGATCACAAAGGCCTGCGCCAGGCCATTAGGTACTTCCTGGATGGCATATTCAAAACGGCAACCCAGGTTTGATCCATCGCCCAGGAGTCTTTTGAATTGTGCATGATCTTCAGGAGTGGTGATGATCAGCACCTCACTGATACCTGCCATCATCAAAATGGAAAGCGGGTAATAGATCATGGGCTTATCATAGATGGGCATGAGTTGTTTGGATATTGCCTTGGTAATAGGGTACAAACGGGTTCCGCTACCTCCTGCAAGAATGATACCTTTCATGAAAGCGTCAGTTTAGTTTTGGTTTATTGAATTCAATCGTATTGCTTTTCGTAATAATTCTGGTATTCTCCTGATGTCACATGTTTCAGCCATTCAGCATTTTGAAGATACCAGTCCACCGTCTGACTAAGTCCTTCTTCGAAAGTGACAGATGGTTTCCAACCCAGTTCCTTATTGATCTTTGAAGCATCAATTGCATAACGGCGGTCGTGCCCGGGGCGGTCTTTTACATAAGTGATCAGTTGTTCACTGTCTCCCTCAGGGCGTTCCAGCTTTTCATCCATCAACCTGCAAAGAAGTTTCACCAGGTCAATATTCCGCCATTCATTGAAGCCGCCTATATTATATGTATCACCAGTTTTCCCTTTATGGTATACCAGGTCTATTGCAACTGCATGGTCCTTTACAAAAAGCCAGTCCCGGGTGTACAGACCATCACCATATACCGGCAAAGGTTTTTTCTGAATGATGTTATTGATCATTAATGGGATCAGTTTTTCCGGGAAATGATATGGCCCGTAATTATTTGAACAATTAGTGATAACCACAGGCAGGCCATAAGTATCATAATAAGCTCTTACGAAATGATCGGAAGAGGCTTTGGAAGCTGAATAGGGAGAATGAGGATCATAAGGGGTGTCTTCTGTAAAGAAGCCGGTATCACCTAATGCCCCATATACTTCATCAGTAGAGATGTGGTAAAAACGTTTGCCTTCATATTTACCATTCCAGTGTTTTTTCGCGGCATTGAGCAGGTTAACTGTTCCCAATACATTGGTGTATACAAAATCAAGCGGTGATAAAATCGAGCGGTCAACATGTGATTCAGCTGCAAGATGCATCACGCCGTCAGGGCTGTAGCTTTCGAAAATCGAATCGAGTTTGTCAGCATCCAGTATATTGGCCTTTTCAAAAACATAATTGGGCCTGTCTTCAATATCCTTCAGGTTTTCCAGGTTGCCCGCATAAGTAAGCGCGTCAATATTTACGATCCTGTAAGAAGGGTATTGCGTTACCATTCTTCTTACAACGTGGGAACCTATAAATCCTGCCCCACCCGTAATGAGGATGGTCTGTTCAAATGCATTCATGATTTTGGTTTTGTAAAATTGATCAGTTGGAATAGGAGAAATGGTGGTGCCTGCGGTACCATTCAAAAGCGATCTTCATGCCTTCCCTCACTGAAAAAGCAGGATGGTAATCCAACAGGGTTTTTGCTTTTGAAATATCTGCCAGGCTGTGTTTCACATCCCCTGCCCTGTCCGGTCCGTACTTAGGCGCGAGGTCGCTGCCCGCGATCTCCTTGATCATTTCAAAAATCTCGTTAAGTGAAGTGCGTTCACCAAAAGCTATATTATAAACCTGGTTCAATGCCCCGTTGTTTTCAGTAAACAATGCCCGGTCATTTGCCAGTACGGCATTTGAAACGAAAGTAAAATCACGGCTGTTCTCACCATCGCCATTGATCACGGGCGGCTCGTTATCTAAAACAGCCTTGATGAATAAAGGAATAACGGCTGCATAAGGGCCCTGCGGGTTCTGGCGCGGTCCAAATACATTGAAATACCTGAGGCCAACTGTATTCAGGCCATATACGTTCGAAAATACTTTCGCGTACAGTTCATTTACATACTTGGTAACCGCATAAGGTGAAAGCGGGTTACCTATTTCGTGTTCTACTTTAGGAAGCCCTGGGGGATCACCATAGGTGGAGGAACTGGCCGCATAAACCACTCT
>CBDUBK010000095.1:0-7132 GCA_965365375.1 uncultured bacterium
GATTGTTTTCTTTCCGGCAACAGCCATCACAGCACCAATATTGGTACTGATGAATGATTTTCCTTCACCGCTGAATGATGACGTAACCAGTATTACAGGTTTCGGAACATTATTCAACACATATTGAAGGTTACTCCGGATGATGCGGAATTGTTCCGCGACCACACTCCGGTTATTTCCGGTAACGACCAGGTTTTCCCTTCCATAAGAGTGTCCCACTTCACCAATAATTGTAGCACCAGTTATCTTTTCGATATCATGACGGGTCGTTACCTTATCATTGAGTAATTCAATAATAAAGATGAAGAGCGCTGGCAATAAAATGCCTACAAAAATGGCCAGCAATTGAGTATTGCGGCGGTTAGGTTTGATAGGAGCATTATTGGGAGTGGCTTCTGTCAGCACCTTAATATCAGAAATAGTGGAAGCAAGAGCCATAGCTGCTTCCTCCCTTTTTTCCAGTAAGGAATTGTATACAACCAGTTTACTTTCCAGCTGACGCTGGATATCAGCAAGGGCCTGGTTTTTTTCCGGCATGCTCCTTAATTGTGCCTGTGCCACACCACTGAAGCCCTGGAGACTGCGGATTGCAGAGTTATAGGAAGATTTTACATTATTTAAACTTTCAAGGATATTATTCTGTAATTGATCTACCACAGCCTGCTGCTGTTTCACCTTTGCATTTCCGGGAGGTGCTGATTCCATTAGTGCGCTTAATTCCAATTGTGCTTCATTATATGCAGTGACACTTTCATTAAGCGTCATATCATCAAGGCCCAGAGAGGATGGTACCGGTATTTCACCTCTTTTGCTACGGATATAAGATTCAATCTGGTAAACACTTCCAAGTTTCATTTGCTGTTCCTTGGTTTCCTCCCTGATCTTTTCTATCTGGGCAAAATTCATGGATGATTGGATGGCCGGATCAATAACCCCTTCTCTCTTCACATAGGCGATCTGTACACCAATGATGCTGTCGATCTGTTTTTCATTCAGTTCTTTTACTTTGTCAATATAAGCAAGCCGGTTCTGGGTAGAGAGATTTTTATCCTCTACAGTGGCCTGCTGATATTCTGCCATTACCTGGTTGATCACATCAGCGGCATGTTGTGGATTGGTACTCTCAAACTGCAGGGTCAGAATTCCTGTCCCCTGTTTAGGTGCAACTGAAAGCTGCGAGAGACTTGAAGCAACACTATTGGTGGGCCGCCAAATCACTTTATACTCTGTGCCTACTTCACCCTGTTTATTTTTTTTGATGCGAAAAACCCCATGTTGGTTTTCAAATACCTGCCCGAATGTGAAAGGCCCTCCTTTGTTTACCCTGAAATTGTTCTGATTCTCGAAATCAATTTCAAGTGTAAAAGAAGAAAGCGAATCCTTGATCTCAAATGCTTCTACTAAAAAAGGGCTGCTTTTATAGATATTCAGTTCTTTAATATTCCCGATCGCGAGATAGGTAAAATTAAGGTTGAGGCTTTTAACTACACGGCTCATGATCTGCCTGGACCTGATATATTCAATCTCATTAGCAATATTCTTATTATTATCTGCCTGAATGATCTGATCAAACCTGTCACTGGAACTACCAGAATTTCTATCATCCTGTATGCTCATGGTTGCCGTAGCACTATAAACCAAAGTTGCCCATCTCAGGTAGAGGTAAGCGGCAAAAAGACAGACTGCCACTGAAATGACAAATAATGGAAGAAAGCGGATGTATTTATAGAAAAGGTCTTTGATACTCAACCCTGATAATTCACTCTTTGCTGTTTTTGTCTGCTCTTCCAATGGAAATAATTAAATTATCTGATAATATTAAGGATCAAAGCAATGGCTGTAATAATCGATGTAGCAATACCAATCTGCATAGCAATCTGTTGCTGCTCCTGTTGGCGGGTTTTCCGGCCTGACTGTTCAACATACACTACATCGTTCTGCTGCAACCTGAAGTATGGTGAAGTGAACATATCCCGGGATGTTAGATCAATCGTACCAATTTCAACAACACCATTGGTTTCCCTGATAATTTTTACATTTTCTTTTTTCCCGTATTCTGAGATATCCCCTGCCAAGCCAATTGCTTCAAGAATTGTAAGTCTGTCAGTAGGAACTGTGAATGTACTTGGTGTCCTAACCTCTCCCAGAATCGTAACTCTATAATTTATAAACCTTATGATTACCGCTGGCTGGGATAATTCATTTTCAAGGCTTTTTTTCATAATTGCAGCCAACTCATCTCTTGTTAATCCCTCCACTTTTAATCTACCAAGCTGAGGATATTCAATATAACCATCAGGATCTACCAAAAATCCGCCACTTCCTGCCGTACTTCCCACATCAGAAAGATTATATGGAAGATCTGCATCTGACATACCATTAGCCTGGCTAAAAACTTTTATGGAAAGAAGGTCGCCGGTTCTGATAACAGATGATTTTTGGGTCATGGCATCCAGGATAGTTGTATCAGAAATATCCTGGATATAATTACTGAAACCTTTTTGCTGTGTTCTGCAGGAACTGATCAATACCATAATTACCGTGCAGAATAAAATGAATCTCATTACTGGGGGTTTGTCTGTTGAACAGGGATAAGCTTAGATTTATCAATATAAGCAATAAGCATATATCCCAAACTTTCGATACGTACTTTGGCCGTTTTATTTTGAAGCTCCAGGATACTGCCCTGCTGGTCCATCATGGGTCCCGCAATCACCTGTACCCTGCTGCCTGTTTCGAATTCCATTTTTACCGCTTCCACCTGTTCGTATTCATCCAGGAAACGTTTGATGGTCAGTATTTCTTTTTCTTTGATGATGGCAGGCTTCCCATCCCAATACACAAAGTTCACCACACCATTGGTCATTCTTACCATGGTCCTTTCCTCATCCGTGATCTTTACAAATACATAGGACTTGAAAAGGGGTTCTTCAATAGTTTTAATCCGGTCACTCCATTTCCTCCTCACCTTATTTAAAGGACAATAACTTTCCACACCTTTTTGAAGGAGCAGCCCGTTCACCTTTTTTTCCCACCGGGGTCTTGTATATATTGCGTACCACTTCAATACTACAGTTCTTTGCATGGCTTCGCCACCTCGGTCACAGGGTTGTTTTGCGACCAAGCCGGAAAAGCCGTGCAAATATAGTTCTTGGCTGTGAGTGGCCCGTAATCAAAAAATACAGATTTAGAATAAGTTAATGCCCGGGGTGCTTTGGAAGCATATAGGAAAACGCTTAATGAATTTGCACGTTGATAATCAATCGCAACGCATCGAAAGGCTTGCAGTATTTTTAACTAAATAACCGACAACATTGAATCAGCGTTTCTATTCCCTTGATGTTTTCCGGGGCGCTACCGTCGCCCTGATGATCCTGGTCAATAATCCCGGCAGCTGGGGACATATTTATGGTCCTCTCGAACATGCCCCCTGGCATGGGATCACCCCGACTGACCTGGTATTCCCATTTTTTTTATTTGCCGTTGGAAACGCTCTTGCCTTCGTAATGCCCCGGCTTGAACAGGGAACCCACGGAGGGTTTTGGAAAAAAGTCATTAAAAGAAGCCTGCTCATCTTCGCTATCGGGCTATTTCTCAACTGGTGGCCTTTTATGAGGTGGAATGGAAGTGAACTCGAAGCTATTCCCTGGACCTGGGTGAATGCTTCCGGGCAGGTAGGGGGTGTAAGGATCCTGGGTGTCTTACAAAGGATCGCGATCTGCTATTTCTTTGCTTCCATTATCATTTATTATTTCAAGGCAAGGGGTGCTTTTCTTGCGGCATTGATCATGTTACTGGTTTACTGGCTTCTTTGCGTACTGGGAAATCCAGCTGATCCCTACAGTCTCACGGGCTGGTTCGGCACAGCATATGATAAAACGATCCTTGGAGAAGCGCATATGTATAAAGGTGAAGGAATTCCATTTGATCCCGAAGGCCTGCCCAGTACGATGCCTGCCATTGCCCAGGTGATTTTTGGTTACCTGGTAGGTGATTACCTGCTTAAAAGAATTCAATTATACCGAGCCGCAGAGCATAACCAGGGCAGTCCCGGCATCCATCCTCTTTACCAGGTACTGACCGGTTTGTTTATTGCTTCCATGGCCTACCTGGTTGCGGGATATGCATGGAGCCTGAATTTCCCGGTGAATAAAAAGATCTGGACGAGTTCTTATGTGGTAGTTACTACAGGTATGGCAACCGCTATCCTGGCTACAATGATCTATGCCATAGAAATAAAAGGTATCAGAAACTGGCTGACCCGGTTTTTTGATGTGTTCGGTAAAAACGCACTATTCGTTTTTGCCTTAAGTGCTTTTCTTCCAAAAGGACTCAGGCTAATCAGGATACCGAATGGGGTGAATGCTAAGGGTGATCCCCTATACATCAGTCCATGGAATTACCTCTATGAGAAAGTTTACAAATTTATCCCTGGTGCTCCAGAAAATGGATCCCTGGCATTCGCTCTAACCGTAATTCTTTTCATGTGGGCGATATGCTACTGGATGGATAAAAAGAAATGGTATATAAAAGTTTGAGGATACAAATAAAGAAGCCCGGCTTACCGGGCTCCGTTTATATAATATTGAAATGAGATTAACGGTTAAACTGGTAAAATAAACCAAACTGCCAAACCCTGTTCTTTTGCATTTGTTCATCTTGCTTTGCAATATTATTTAATCCCAAATTATACCTGGCGTCAACACCAATCCCGATAGGTGAAATGTAGCCTAGTCCTATGACCCAGGAAAAATCCGCATTATCAAGCTGGTATTTAATATCAGTCTCACCTCCACTATCCCTTTCCAATTTTGCATCTGTGATTATCCCAACCTGTGGACCGGTCTGCAATCTTAAGCCTTTATACATATACTGTACTAACACCGGCACCTGAATATAATTTATAGTTTCTGTTCCGAATACTGGGTACCAGGCACCCTGTCTCGAATACATCACTTCTGGCTGTAAAGCCAGTTTATGATTCAAATGAATATGTGCCAGCAAACCAGCATGAAAGCCAGTAATTGATTCGGTATTGGGTTCATTATTATCATCCAGGTTGGCAATATTTACCCCGGCCTTGATACCAAATGATACGCGGGAGGCACTTCGTTGAGGTGTATTATTATCCTGGGCAAAGAGGATGGAATGTGACAATAAAAAAACTAAGATCAGGGAAAAGGTAGATTTCATAATGGTTATGTTTTACTCATACCATCAAAAAAAGAGCCAGCCCGGACAAGCGGATACATTCTACAATCCCGGCCCAATTTGATAATCGTTTATAGATGAGCGGGGAAGCTACTCCCCTTCAATGAGTTTCTTTTTCTTCCATTGTTTATGAACCGCTCCGTCCATTTTTACGATCCTCGGGTAAAAAAGTCCTAGTGTATCTACCAGTTTTGACTGGGCTTTCATTACCTCTGTGATGTCTTTATATGCAAAAGGCGCTTCATCAAGTCCGCCGCCTAATAGTTTTACCCCGTGTTTGGCCAGCACTTCACTGAGCTGGGAATGAGTGACTGAATTAATCGCAGCCGTCCTGCTCATCCTTCTCCCGGCGCCATGTGAAGCGGAATTTACTGATGCTATTTCTCCTCTGCCTTTCACGATGTAGCCGGGAGCCGTCATAGAACCGGGTATAACACCGAGCACATCTTTACCTGCAGGAGTTGCACCCTTACGGTGAACGATCACCTCCCTGCCTTCCCAGCTTTCCTTCCAGGCAAAATTGTGGTGATTCTCCACTCTTTTCAATGGCTGCCTTCCTAACTGCTTCGCGATTTTATCATGAATAATATGGTGGCAGGCGGAAGCATAATCCCCGGCAAGATTCATGGCCAGCCAGTATTCATGTCCCTCCTGCTCGTCAAGTCTCAGCCAGGCAAGATTGGAGGCCTCACCCGGAAGAAGCCTTTTTTCCTTTGCGATCTTAGTATAGTGATTGGCAATATTGGCACCCAGTCCCCTTGAGCCGGAATGCGACAGCAGTCCAAGGTATTTACCTGCTTCCACACCCAGCACCGGATCTTTTTCAGGAATGTCAACCGTTCCGAATTCAACGAAATGATTTCCGGAGCCGGATGAACCCAGTTGTTTCCATGCCCTGCCCTGCAATCCTTTCAATAAACCGAGTTCTTCAAACTCCTGGCGGTACATTACTTCATGATCATGTGCCTGCTCAAACATGGAACCGCTACCAAATAGTGTTGCTTCATTCAGTTCTCTTGTAAAAAAATGTTCACGCTGGTCCAGTTCCTTCGGATCAATATCAAAAATGGATAAACACATGCGGCAGCCTATGTCCACGCCCACACCATAAGGAATTACTGCATTTTCTGTGGCCAGCACACCGCCTATCGGCAAACCATAACCTGAATGTGCATCGGGCATGAGGGCCCCCGCGACAGCAACCGGCAGTTTCGCAGCAGTATACATCTGGTGCATGGCTCCCTGTTCAATGCCTTCGCTTCCGAAAACATTAAAATCAATTCCATGCGTATTCAACGCGATCCCCGCACCACGGCCGGTTTTTGGTTTTGGCAAAAGGGCTTCTGCAATCTTTCCCAGTTGCCCGTCTTCCGCATACTGGTTGGGACTTTGTAAAACACTTGCAAGTATTTCGAGTGCGTCTGCTTCGGATAAATGTTTGAATGATTTTTCCATGATGTTCATGGCAATGCTGATGACAGGCCCTTCAGGGTATCCGAGTTTTCTGAGTTGTTTGCCTGATAGTTTAAGTTTCGCCATGTTGTACTCTCTTCTCTTTCTGTTTCTCTTTCTGTTTCTGTTTCTTTCTCCTCTATGTCTAATAAAATGCCAGAAAATCAACTATCAAACTAATGATAGAATACTTAATTTATGAAAAAGACATAGCCGGGAAGGCCAGCCTCCGCTAAAGCTTGCGCCTCCGCTATAACTTCAGCGCACGCGGACGGCTTAGGCAGCGGGGAAGGGTAACCTTCGCAAAAGCTCCGGCTCCCAGGGCGGTAAGTGATGGTTGAAAGATTTGGATTGACCGCCGACAACAGACTGCTAACTTTGATTAGTAAGTACACTCCCTTCTTTAGTTCACTGACTTTGAACTCTGAACTAAAACAAAGTTTGCTCCACACTGTCAATCCCCAGCGGC
>CBDUBK010000096.1:0-7110 GCA_965365375.1 uncultured bacterium
GCAGTTTTTAATCCAAGTGCCTGCGCTTCTTTGATCATGGCACCGCCGCTCAGTCCATACAACACCAGGTTTTCATTAAAATCCTTTACGGCAGTTGCAATAGTTGCAGCCACATATGGATCCCTTGCTGCCATATTGTACAGTGCACCGTGTGGTTTAACATGGTGCAGTACGGCTCCTTTTTCTTTTGCAATCAGGTCGATCTTGATGAGTTGTTCCAGAATGATCGCGTAGAGTTTATCCGCGGGAAGCTGCATCTCCTTTCTTCCAAAATTTTCCTTATCCCTGAAAGATGGATGCGCACCGATCTTCACATTGTATTTCAAAGCCAGGTCCATGGTCCTCCTGATGATATCAGAATTACCCGCATGAAAACCACAGGCAATATTTGCCGAGCTGATAAAGGGCATGATCAACGCTTCGTTGGCCATGCCTTCACCCATATCACAATTAAGGTCACATATCAGCATCAGATCATTGTTTTCATTCTGAATTTACTAGCAATTTGTATCTCGTGCAGATATTTCTGCTGCTTTTCCATTTTTTCTTCTGCCGTATTAAGATCCGTTATCATAAACCGCATCACATCATTTGGTTTTTTCTGCGCCAGCAAAGGAAGGTGCGCAGATATTACATGTGCTATGCGCGGGTAACCTCCCGTGGTCTGGTGGTCGGCCATCAGCACGATCAACTGTCCGTTAGGCAATAATTGTACGGTTCCAAAACTAGCTGCGGTTGATACGAGTTGCTCTTGTACAGAAGAATGAAGGGCCGGACCGGCCAGCCTGTAGCCCATCCTGTCCGCCTCATATGTTATCTGGTACCAGTGATTCTGAAATGCTTCCTGCATTTCTTTTTCCAGCCAGAACCATTCGCTGCCTATGATGAACTGGATCTCGTTCCTGTTTTTTTCAACAGCTTCCTGTGATTTCCAGGGAAAAACAAGAAACTCTTTTCCCTGCAGTACTTTATCAAGGGAAAGTTCCCTTCGAAAACCCAGCTGGTCATACCGTTGAAAATGCCGGCCCAGGTGACCTCCGGCAACGGCCCGCTGGTTGGTGCTGTAACTGTTCATCCATGGTTCAACAGATAATTCATTCCATACGGACATATAACAGCGAGCACCTGATTCCAGGTGATCAAACTGCAAAAGGGAATTTTCGCTGACGGCAATCGGATGATCCAGCGGAACGGTTTTGCCATTGATCTTTGGACTAAAATCAGCGCCAGTAAGGCTGACCACCGCATCCTTTTCAAACAAAAATTGTCCTGCAGGAAAATGCAATTCAATCACAGCTTCATTCAGATCTTTTCCCAGCAATGCATTGGCAAGTTGCGCTGAAAAACGGTCCATGGCACCACCGGGATTGATCCCCAGATGCTGGAAGCCATTGCGTCCTGTATCCTGGATGGTATCAAACAGGCCTGCTTTGATAATGCGCAAACTCATCTTCTGTGATTGAATAAAATTTTACTTCATCTCCCGGCGATAAAAGCACGGGCTGATCATTTTCTTTATCGAATAATTTCAATGGTGTTCTTCCAATGATCTGCCATCCTCCCGGTGATTCCAAAGGATAAATGCCAGTTTGTTTTCCCACAATTCCTACTGAGCCTGCAGGAACCTTCAGCCTCGGTGTTTCTTTCCTGGGCATTTCAAGTTGTTCTGTTACATCGCCCATATAGGCAAAGCCGGGAATAAAACCCAGCATGTATACATAATACGTTCTTTCTGTATGGAGGCGGATGATTTCCGTATGCGTGATGTCATGCTGCCTGCGTACTACTTCTGAATCCATTGAAAATGGAAGGGCATAACAAACAGGGATCTCTATAAGCGATGATTTTTTAGGTGCCGTCTCCAGGTCAATTGCCATGGCATTGATCTGGTCCGAGATCGTATCAAAAGCAGTGGCACCGGGTTGCTTCAGCTTCAATGCATGCACATCATAGTACACTGCAAGTGAACTGTAAGCCGGAACCATATCCGTGATAAAGGAAAATTTTTGTGCAGCAAGATGTTCATACAAACGCATCACCTTTTGATGCACCATCCTGTCGATGGTATTGCCGAAGTCAATCGTAAGCGCCCTGTCGCCAAGGTGAAAAATGCTGTATGGATGCAGGGTCTACATGAGGAAGATAAAGGTAAGAGGAAGCGGCGAGCTTCTAGCTGCGAGCTACGAGAGGGTGGCTTCAATGCATAGTTTATCCATCTCTTCGAATAGAGATTTTTGAAATAGTAAACAATGCAGGATTTAAAGTCTTGAAGCTTGCAGCTTGCAGCCGCTCCTACGCATACACCGTCTTCCCATACATCTCTTCACGCAACTCCTTCACCCGCTTATCCTGGAGATAATCGTCAAACGTGGTAAGCCTGTCAATGATTCCTTTAGGCGTGATCTCGATCACGCGGTTGGCTACGGTTTGCATGAAAGTATGGTCATGAGAGGTCAGCAATACAATTCCCGGGAATACCTGGCAGCCTTCGTTGAAGCTCTGGATACTTTCGAGGTCAAGGTGGTTGGTTGGCTGGTCAAGCACGATCACATTGGGATTCTGAAGCATCATCCTGCTCAGCATACAACGCACTTTTTCTCCTCCGCTGAGTACTGTTGTTTTTTTCTGGATATCATCACCGCTGAACAACATCTTGCCCAGGAACCCGCGCAGGAAAGGTTCATCCGCATCAGTTACATGTGGTGGTACATATTGTCGCAGCCATTCCATCAGTGATAATCCATTCTGGAAGAACTGGCTGTTCTCCAATGGCAGGTAAGCTTTTGTAATGGTGGTACCCCACTCATACTTTCCTTTGTCGGCCTGCATATTGCCATTGATGATCTCAAAGAAATTGGTCACGGCCAGCGGGTCGCGGCTGAGGATCGCGATCTTATCACCTTTGTTGACAGTGAAACTTACTTTTTCAAAAAGTTTTCTTCCTTCAACAGAAGAACCCAGGTTCTCAACGTTCAGGATCTGGTTACCCACCTCGCGCAATGGCTGGAAAATAATTCCGGGATATCTGCGGTTGGAAGGTTCAATCTCTTCGATGGTCAGTTTTTCCAAAGCTTTCTTTCTTGCTGTGGCCTGTCTTGATTTGGAAGCATTCGCCGAGAAACGCGCAATGAAGTCGATCAACGCCTGGCGTTTGTCCTCGGTCTTTTTGTTCTTATCATTCAGCTGGCGGGCCATCAGTTGCGATGACTCATACCAGAAGGTATAGTTACCGGTGAAGATCTTGATCTTGGCGCGGTCAACATCCGCCACGTGTGTACAGATGGCATCCAGAAAGTGCCTGTCGTGCGACACAACCAGTACAATATTTTCATAATCGGCCAGGAAGTTTTCCAGCCAGCCGATGGTTTCGATATCAAGTCCGTTGGTAGGCTCATCCATCAGCAGGATATCCGGGTTTCCGAAAAGTGCCTGCGCAAGCAATACGCGCAGTTTAAGGTTCGAAGGGATCTCCTTCATCAGGCTCTGGTGGTATTCTTCTTTCACACCCAGTTCACTCAGCAGGGTGGCAGCATCACTTTCGGCAGTGTAACCACCCATTTCGCCAAATTCAGCCTCAAGTTCACCGGCCTTCATATAATCAGCTTCCGTTGCTTCGGGGTCAGCATAGATGGCATCCTTGCGGTGCATCACTTCCCACATTTTTTTATGGCCCATGAGCACCGTATTCAGTACGGTATGCTCATCAAATTCAAACTGGTTTTGCTTCAGCACCGCCATCCTTTCACCGGGAGAAATGGTAACTGTTCCTTTATTGGGCTCAATCTCACCGGAAAGAATCTTCAAAAAAGTAGATTTACCGGCACCGTTTGCACCAATTACACCATAACAATTTCCTTTAACGAAGTTGAGATTGACTTCATCAAACAAAACCCTTTTTCCGAAGGAAAGCGATACATTATTTACAGAGATCATGCGGCCAAAAATTGAGGCGCGAAGCTACGCTTTTTTATCCTTCCGGGCAGCCTGTTAAACGTTAAGAATTGCCCATACGATTCAATCTTTCTTCAGGTAGGCTATAACCTCCACTTCAACGAGGGCTGTGGGCATGTAGAGCCTGGAGATCTGCACCCAGGTAGCGGCCGGGAAATCACCCTTATAAAATGATTTCCGGATGGAATTGCTGGCCTTTGTGGCTTCAATATCGGTTGTATAAAGGTTTTCTTTTACCACGTTCTGGAAACTCAATCCATAATGTTTGAGGGTTCTTTCAATGCCTGTGTAAAGAGATTTCATTTGTTCGGCCATGGTTTTGCCATGACCCACCGTCCCGGAGACATAGAGCACATTACCAACCAGTACAGCCTGTGCATAACCGGCAGTAGTGTCGGAATTTCCCATTCCCCAGTGAAATTTTTTCTTACTGATCGTATCCGACTGTGCAAATGCGCCAAAGGATAACAGGAGTAAAAAGGCCATTAAAAAAATTCTGGATGATGGCATAATCGGAAATTTTCTGAAAGATAAAAACCGCCGGGAATCTGCAAAAACCTCCCATCAATTGAAGGAGGTGCAGTTTGCCTGTTATCAACTACTGGTGATTATCTCTGTTGCCCGGAACCTTTTGAAATATTCAGTGCCTGGACTTCTACAGCCTGGTCATTGCACCTTGAACCTAGTGCCTTGATCCTTTCTCCCCTCAGCCTCCGCCTATTGGCTCACAGCTTCCTCCGGTACCGGCGGCTTTTCCACGATGCGGTTGAATTTCCTGCTGCTGTATTTTTCCATGAGGTTCAATAACCAGATCGCAAAAACCAGCCAGACAAATCCAATGCAATAACCTGCCACCACATCGCTGTAATAATGTTTACGGAGATAGATCCTGCTGAAACCAATCAGGAAGATCCATGCAAGAAGAAGGATAATTGAAACCCAGCGCACCACCGGGTTTTTGATGTTTTGCCAGATGGAATAAATAATCAGCCCATAAAACGTAACACTCATCAGGGCATGCCCGCTGGGGAAACTAAAATTGGTGGCGGTCTCCAGCAGCTGGTCTTCGGGACGGTTGCGTCCAAACAATCTTTTAAGCCCGAACATAAGTAAGAAACTGCTGATGGCTACTGCAGGCACCTTGATGGAATACCATCTTTTTTTCCTCAGGAAAAGGTAATAGGCAATGAGCAACAGGTTGGCAGGGATCAGGAATTCATGCTTACCAAAAAATGTAATGAAATTCATTACTGCTGTATTGGTATCATTGATATAAGGAGCCAGGAATACAAAAACCTCGTTATCCAGTTCTTCATTCTTCAACAAGAAAATACGCCGGATGATATAGACCACCCCTGCAAGGGATGCGAAAAAAAGCCCAAGGATAACGATCATCTCAACCGATAATAAAGCCAGTGCAGCCCAGAACCTCTTAACGCCTTTGGATAAATGTTTGAACATAGCCTTGTACCTGCAAACCTTGTGCAAGTACGTATTTCAGCCTGAATGTACCCACAGCGGAGTTGGTATAGTTTTTTAATATGTGTGGATATGGCAATCTCTATCTTCAATAACGGGGCGCCTTTCATGGACCGTGTTTCCTACCTCGGCAGGGACGAGGTGCTGGAAGTCACGTTCGGGAATGGCAGCATCTACAGGTATTACCATGTGCCGCAAAGGATCTGGGCCATTTTCCAGCTTTACCTGGAAGGTTCGGCAGGTTCTTTCCTTTTCACCTACATCAAAAACCAGTTCAGATCCGAAAAGGTGCGGGCTGGTAAAGATGAAGTGGAATAGGGTAATCTTGCGGGTTTCATGCAAAGGCTTCAATGCCTGAGGACTTCTATTCCTGTTCCGGAAATTTTATTCTATCCATTTGATGCAAACGGGATTTCCCACATCAACTCTTTTCCCTGTATCTGTCAGCCTGCCGGTTTCCTTATTGATGGAAAAGATCACAATGCTGTCAGAGTTCTGGTTAGCCACAAATAAAAAATCACCAGAAGGATGAATACTGAAATTCCTGGGTGTCCTTCCCAGCGTGGACTGGTGACCAACGAGATTTAATTTACCTGAAGCCTCATCAATTTTAAAAATCGCGATGGTATTAGAAGCATCGCGGTTGGAAGCATAAAGAAACTTTCCGTCAGGTGTCACATGAATATCAGCACTGGTGAAGCTGCCTCGGTAATCACCGGGCAGTGTACTGGTGATCTGCATGGCCTCAAGCTTTCCGCCCAGGTATTTGAAAGCCGTTATTGTGCCCGACAATTCCTGAATGAGGTAGGCATAATTTCCGGAAGGATGAAAAGTGAAATGTCTCGGACCTGATCCATCCTGTACCCATGCGGTATCTTTTGTAGGATTGAGCACACCGGCTTTGGCATCAAAACCATAGATCATTACTTTATCAATGCCGAGGTCCGGCACATAGAGGAATTTATTGTCAGGAGAAAGAACAGTTGCATGCACATGAGGGGAACGCTGCCTGTTGGAATCCTTGCCTTTCCCTGTATGCTGGATCACACTTACCCGGTTGGAAAGACTGCCATCTTCATTAGCCTGTAAAATGGAAATGGAGCCGCTGGAATAATTACCCGCGATCACCCATTTACCTGTTTCATCAACGGTAATATAACAGGGATGGTCACCCAGTGTTCCCTGCTGGTTGATCTCTTTAAGATCGCCATTGCTTTTGTCGAAAGAAAAGGCAGTGACCTTACCGCCTCCTGAACTGGCGTCGTTTTCATTAACCGCGTAAACAAATTCCTGGCCGGGTGAAACCGCAAGGTAGGAGGGATTGGAACTGCTGATGGAGTCTACAAGCTTGGTTGTCTGATCCTTGCTGTTGAACTCATATACATAAATGCCGGTACTCTTGCCGGAGGTATAGGTGCCTATCAGCATGTATTGTTTTTTGGAAGAACAGGAAAACAGAACAGCTAGTAAAAAAAATCCAAGTAGCCCTTTCATAAACATGGTTTTGTATGATGTTTTGTTGAAGTAACCAAGTTTTGGGCATGTGGCAAAGAAAAGCTGTGCAGCCTGCCACCCGCTCCATACTCCAAATGGATCACTGCCCGGGAATTTATCAACCTCCATCTTTAGTGCTGGTATTGCTCAATGATTCAGGTTATATTAGTTGTACTGCCATGGCCC
>CBDUBK010000097.1:0-7094 GCA_965365375.1 uncultured bacterium
GTAGAAGTTAAACCTAAATGAGTCAACCGCTGCTGGGAGGCTTGCATACCTGTGACTACTTCTCTTAAAGAGGTGCACTTATGGAAGGTGCAATAAAGCAGGGTAATCAGATGGTCATTGCTGCCAAACTTTTTACAATACCGGTCACTTTTGTGTTGTTTCGACAGCCTGGAAATAAAGTGCCGGGGGATAAGAGAAAGTATCTGATTGAAGATCGGCTGTCCGGTAAAAAAAGTACTTTTGGCCATGGTTAGTTTTTTGTGTGGTAACTCTAAACTAAACCAAAAAGGGAAGTCGTAAGACCTCCCTTTTTTTATAGCACAACTTTTTAACCGGACAACAGTGATTAGCCATTGGCATTTGATATCCATACAGCTCAAAGAATCGCTGTACCATCCTCAATACTAGCTACGTAAACTGTAAGATCCTTATGCATGGCCTTCTGGTATTTTACGCTGATATCCTTTACCAGTTCTTCAATGGCTTCTTCTTTCACAATATTAATGGTGCAGCCACCAAAACCACCACCCATCATTCTTGCACCCAAAACATGGGTATTGCCACGAACAGCATCCACCAAAAAATCCAGTTCAGGGCAACTCACTTCATACTCTTTGCTGAGTCCATCATGGGTACGGAACATTTTCTCACCGAGGCTTTCCAGCCTTCCCTGCCTGAGATCTTCACAGCCTTCCAGCAATCTTTGTTTTTCTTCCACTACATAACGGCATCTCCTGTAGATCAGCTCATCCGCCGGCTTTACAAAAGCATCCAGCATTTCCATGCTCACATCACGGAGACTATTGACCTCAGGATGATGTTTTTTTACCAGTGCCACACCCTGCTCGCATTGTGCCCGGCGTACATTGTATTCAGAAGAAGCCAGGGAATGTTTGACATTGGAATTCAGCAAAAGGATCTTGTAACCTGAAAGTTTAAGTGGAACATATTCGTACTCCAGTGTTTTACAATCCAGCTTGATCACATGATCTTTTTTTCCAAAAACAGAGGCAAACTGGTCCATGATTCCGCACATCACCCCTGCAAATACATGCTCAGCCTTTTGGGCGATCAGGGCCATATCTTTTTTGGAAATATTGAGACTGAAAATTTCATTCAGCCCGAAAGCGGTTGCACATTCCACAGCGGCTGAAGATGATAACCCCGAACCGATCGGGACATCCCCATCGATCACCAGGTTGAAACCTTTAATTGCATATCCTCTTTTTATCAACTGGTCCGCTACACCCAATATATAATTCGGCCAGTGCTGGTCCGAAGGTTTGAGCGTTGAAAGGGTGGTTTCAAATCTTTTGGAAAAAGCTTTGGCATAGAGGTGCACCTGGTCGTCCTGCCTGCTGCTAATGGCAACATAAGCTGCTTTATCAATGGCCGCAGGCAATACAAATCCTTCATTGTAATCAGTATGCTCGCCAATGATATTCACCCTTCCAGGGGAACGTACCAATAAGGGTTCCGCTTTGAATTGTTCCCGGAATGTATCGATCATGGCCTGGCGGTCGAATGAAGCTGTTTCGTTCATTCGACAATATTACGCCTTTTCGCTGCTAGCCTTGTTGTATCACGCAAAGTGACGAGCAGTTTGAAGGACAGCTTACAGTCCCTGCATTAATTCATAACACTGTTTTACGATCTCCAGTTCCTCATTGGTTGGGATCACCAGCACACGCACTTTTGATCCAACAGGGCTGATCTCCATCAATTCTTTCCCACGCTTTGAATTGCGCTCTTCATCAATATGAATTCCCAGAAAGTCCATATCCGCACAAACAAGTTGCCGTATGCGGCTGTCATTCTCTCCTACACCTGCTGTAAATACCAGGGCATCCAGTCCATTCATCACCGCTGAAAGTGATCCAATGTATTTTTTGATCCTGTAGGCATAGATCTCATAGGCCAGTTTTGCTGCCTCATCGCCTGCATCTATCGCCTTGAGGATATCGCGCATGTCACTGAAACCCGTGAGCCCTGTCATACCACTTTCCTTGTTCAGCAGGGTATTTACTTTATCAAGACTGTAACCGCACTGGTTCACCAGGTGAAAGATGATGGATGGATCGATGTCACCGGACCTTGTGCCCATCACAAGCCCGCTGTTGGGACCAAAACCCATGCTGGTATCAACCGAACGTCCCGCTTTTATGGCAGCCATACTGCAACCATTTCCCAGGTGGATGGAAATGATTTTTGCACTAGGGTCGCGGAGATACTGCATGGCTTTTTCAGAAACATATTTATGACTGGTGCCATGAAAACCATAAGCCCTTATGCCCAGCTCCTTGTAAAGCTTTTCTGGTAACGCAAAACGAAAAGCTTTTTCAGGCATGGTCTGGTGAAAGGCTGTATCAAATACCGCGACCTGCCTGGCATTTGAGAAAATCTTTTCTGCAACTTCTATTCCGAGGTAATTAGCGGGATTATGCAAAGGTGCCAGTGCAAATAAATTTTTTACCTGGGCCTTCACTTCTTCTGTTATGAAGGTAGTGGATGCGAAACTTTCACCTCCATGTACCACACGGTGGCCAACAGCTTGTATTTCCCCGGGGTCACTGATCACTCCACTTTCCGGATCAGTCAACAGTTTCGTAACCTCCAGAAGTCCCGCTTCGTGATCAGGTAATTCTACAACCCTTTTTACCTGTTTTTCCTTCCCGTCAATAAAAGTTTTGTGCGTGATGATGGCATCTTTGAGTCCAATACGTTCGACAAGCCCGCTGCACACAGGATTTTCAGAAGGCATCCGGAACAACTGGTATTTGATGGAACTGCTGCCTGAGTTGATTACAAAAATGTTCATTGGTTTTTCATTCATTTATTGCCATAGCCTTTTCTTTTACCGGCTGTTGTGTTTCCTGTTGTCCCTGGATGGCTGTAATGATAACCGTATTATAGATATCATCCACAGTACAACCCCGGCTTAAATCATTCACGGGTTTGTTCAGTCCCTGCAACATGGGTCCGATAGCCAATGCCCCGGTTTCTCTCTGTACTGCTTTATAAGTATTATTTCCGGTATTCAGATCGGGGAAGATGAGCACATTGGCTCTTCCGGCTACTTTGGAATTGGGCAATTTTTGTTTGCCTACCACGGGATCCACAGCTGCATCATACTGGATGGGTCCTTCCACATTGAGATCGGGCCTTAACTGTTTTACAATCTCCGTCGCCTTTCTCACTTTTTCCACGTCAGCTCCTTCACCGGAAGAACCTGATGAATACGATAACATGGCAATGCGTGGTTCGATACCAAAACGTTCACTGCTCTCCGCCGAAGAAATAGCGATTTCAGCGAGTTGTTCAGCTGTAGGATCCGGGTTCACCGCGCAATCACCAAATACTGCTACCCTGTCTGGCAGGCACATGAAAAAAACGGAAGAAACAGTGGATATACCCGGTTTTGTTTTTACAAACTGCAGCGCTGGCCTTATCGTATGCTGTGTTGTGTGCACGGCACCTGAAACCATACCATCAGCATGACCTTTATACACCATCATGGTTCCGAAGTAAGAAACATCGGTCATGAGATCACGTGCGATCTCCATCGTAACATTTTTGTTCTTGCGCATTTCATAGAGTGCTTCCACGTATTCAGGATATTTTTCTGAAGTAACAGGATTTACAATGCGCAGGTGACTTGAGGCAGGATCAAGCCCGATACGCTTGAATGCTGCCATGATCTGTGTTTCATCTCCAAGAATGGTAAGATCAACAAGATCATGACTGATCAGTCTTGCTGCTGCCCGCAATACCCTGTCATCATTACCTTCCGGCAGCACGATGTGTTTGCGGCTGCGCCTTGCCATCTGGGTGATCTGGTACTGGAACATATGAGGTGTAAGCCCTTCCGAGGTAAATGTGACCAGCTTTTCATCAAGCGCTTTGATGTCAACATATTTCAGGAAAAAGTTGATGGCCCTCTGGATCTTTTTATGATTATCAGGAGTGATCCTTGAGCGGATAGATGCCACCCTCGAAGTGGTTTCAAAGGTTCCGGTATTTACTGAAACAACAGGTACGATGGTTGACAAACCCTCCACAAGGTGTAAAACAGATCTTTCGAGTTTACCGCCGCCTGTAAGAATGATGCCTGCAACTTTTGGATAGTTGGAAGAAATATTAGCCTGCATGGCAGAGATCACAATATCACCACGGTCGGCCGGTGTCACGATCACCACATTCTCCTTGATATGATTGAGGAACTGGGGCACCTGCATGGCACCGGTAATAAAATGATCTACCTGGTTGGACAACTGGTCTTCACCGCAGATCATGCGGGCACCCAGGTTATCGAAGAGTTCCTTCATGGTAGGTGCGTGGAGGCTTTTGTCTTCAGGGATCACGGACAGGATCAGGTCTCCAGGCATTTGTCCTGCCAGCATGGATTTGATCTCATCCATCATTTCGGCCTTCACTTTATTTACAATGATGCCGATCACCTGTACTTCCTGTGATTCGAAACTCCGCCAGGTAGTGAGCAGGGAGTTCATGACCTGTTCACTTGTTTTACCCTCACCGGATACCACGCTGATAACGGGAGCACCCAGGTTTTTGGCGATCTTAAGATTGCTTTCAAATTCGAAGGCGGTGCCGTCACCAATAAAATCACTACCGTCAATAATGGTAAAATCATGATCCTTTTCAAGCTTTTTTACTTTATGGATGATAGTATCAATGAGTTCACCGCGGTTTTCCATTTCCAGCATTTTCATGGCCTGCTGGCGGGTATAGGCATAAGCTTCCTCGTATGAAATGGAAAGGTTGAAATAACTCAGTACGGTATCAATGTGCACATCCCTTTTTTCTTTAGGGTCGGTATTGATGATAGGTTTGAAATAAGCCACTTTCTGCGCCTTGCCCAGGAGCATGTGCATGAGTCCAAGGGTAACAATAGACTTCCCGCTGTAAGGCTCGGCAGAAGCAATAAAAACATTCCGGGTCATAGTATTCAAAATTCTGCTGCAAAGTTGCGGTTTTATGAATTACCGGGATATGATGGAGGTAGCGTCTGGCCTGAGGAAAATCAGCTGGATTATGGGTGGGCGTCAATTGGATCATGCTTTGGGCCAGCGATTGGGGAAACGCCGGGTTTTGTATTTGATTTCCTAGCGTACCTTCTTTGTGCACAAAAAAGTCCGCTGTAAAAACAGCGGACGGCATTGATTGCTTGATATGAGAGAATACTATTTTTTCTGGCTTTTCATGAGCGCTTCGAGATAATAATAATCCGCATAGATGAGCGGCACATCCACTTCACCGTTCACAGGTTTGTGGCCTGTGCTGTGGAGCAGGATAAAACCTCCACTGGTTGTTAAAGCTGCCCTGTAATTTTTAGTCAGGCTTTCCATGATCCTGTTGGCCATCTTCCTGTATTTTTTGCCCTTCTTGTCGAATCCCGCAAGCATATACAATGCGGAAGCGGTAATGCTTGCTGCAGATGCATCCCTGGGGGCATTGGGAATACCTGCCGCATCATAGTCCCAGTAAGGTATTTTATCTGCAGGCAGCGAAGGATGATTCATGATAAATGCTGCAATCTTTTTTGCCTGTTCCAGGTACACAACCTTTTTAGTCTCCCTGTAACACATCGTATATCCATACAAAGCCCAGGCCTGTCCCCTGGCCCATGAAGATGCATCTGAAAAACCCTGGTGCGTATGCTTTCCTCTCACATCGCCGGTGACTGTATCATAATCTACTACATGAAAAGAACTAAAGTCTCCGCGGAAATGATTTTTTATGGTCACATCGGCATGTGAAACAGCGATCTTATAAAAAGAGGAATCCCCGGAGATCCTCGTAGCAGCGAATAATAATTCCAGGTTCATCATATTGTCAATGATCACGGGGTACTGCCAGCTGCCGAAATCCCAGGAACGGATACATCCAGTAACCGGATCAAACCTGGATGCAAGCGTTCTTGCTGCATCAATGAGTTTTGTTTTTACTGCAGTATCTCCTGTTAACCGGTACATCTGTCCATAACTGTTATATACCTTAAATCCTACATCATGTGAATTGCGGTTATAAGGTTCATCTTTCATCAATGCAGTAAAAGATGCTGCAGCATTCTTCCATTGTGGTTTGCCCGTCTGTTCAAACAGCATCCATAACATTCCAGGGAAAAATCCACTCGTCCAGTCGCCAGATGCCACCAGCCTTACCGTATCATCCGTGTACGTGCGTGGAAAGATCCGCCTGCCCTTACGGGAATCATTGGCTTCCTCCAGTAAATGCATTACCTGTGATTCTGCATCCGACCAGACTTTTTTCCTGTCAATGTCCTGTCCATAAAATGACAGGCAGATCATACTTAATAAACAAAACAGTAAACCCCTTCTCATAATTCAAATTATTATTGGCTTTTCAATTGTCTCGCTTTTACCTGCGCCAGGTATAATGAAGCCGGTTCCAGTTCACCATCCTGGTTTTCCCATTCAGACGATTTTCTTCCATTAAGCCGGCCATAGATTTTTAGTGCCTTCATCCCGATCACGTAATTTCTTCCGCTCACCCAAGGATCCTGGATTGCGGCTTTTGATGCCGTGCAATTCCAGAAAACCTGGTTCACCCCAGACCATCCATGTCCTGTACCCCAGTTGCCGCGGTCCTGCATATTGATCTCACCATCAGTAATGATGTTGTCGTACAGTGTTCCCGTTGCCCAGCGGTGATGCGGACCAATATCAGCTTTTGCTTTTTCTGAACGGCAGTTATAAAATACATTGGGACCCATCACCCTGGCGCCCGTCACATAATCATGGCGGCCTTCAGAGGCAAAACAATTTTTGACGAGGTTCAACTGCCCGTCATTGTTGAATGAATACCTCCTGCCTCCAGTGATAATTGATTTTGGCTGGAGGTACCGGCAACTGTCTACAGTTACATTTCTCGCAAACTCACCCAGGTTCACACAGGAATACCCGAAATAGCGCGCGGTCACATTTTACACCCATCCATCCTGCAGCCTGTTTATGATAATGGCATTCCATCCATGTTTTTCATCAGTATCACCTGTATAAGCAGAAACGAGCGAAAGATTTTCGATACCAACATTGCTGATCCTGCCATCAAAA
>CBDUBK010000098.1:0-7082 GCA_965365375.1 uncultured bacterium
TCACCTGGTAAATGGCACCCTGTACTTCAGAAGAAAATTTTAACGCTGCTGGCAGAATGCACTGACCCCCTGTCAGTGAATAAAATTACTTGATCACTTATTCTAACAATCCTTACTTTGCCCACCTGTTGACACCATAACTGCTGATGAAGTATACGTTCATAACTATCGAGGGGAACATAGGAGCCGGCAAAACCACCTTATCGCATTTACTCGCCAAACATTACAATGCTAGGCTGGTACTGGAGCAATTCGCTGACAATCCTTTTCTACCGAAGTTTTATGAAAATCCGCAGCAGTATGCCTTCCCGCTTGAACTTTTTTTTATGGCGGAAAGATTCAAACAACTCAAAGACCTGATCCAGCAAAAAGACCTCTTCCAGAACCTTACCATCTCTGATTATCTTTTCACCAAATGCCTGTTGTTTGCCAAGATCAATCTCTCAGAAGACGAATTCAGGTTATACCAGCGTTTGTTCGACATCATGTACCAGCAGCTGGTGCAGCCTGATATCCTGATCTACCTGCATGCACCGGTAAACAAACTTCAACAGAACATTAAAAAAAGGAACCGGCCTTACGAACAGAAAATCCCCGATGACTATCTCTTCAGCATCCAGGAAACTTATACGCATTACATCAAACAGCACAACCTGAAAACATTTATTGTTGATGCCACCAATGCCGATTTCCTGGGGAATGAGAAACACCTGAAAGTGATCCTGGATGCATTGGACAAAGATTATCCGGACGGACAACATTATCTCAGCTTGCCCTGAGGAGGAGGCGCAGGATGGCTGCGTAATAATTCATAACACCAGCGCAGGTATTCATCTCCATCAGGATTGCCCTTTGTATTGCAGCGCTTCGTGAAATAAATCGAATTATTGTTCATATAGAACACATCAAAATCAACCTTGATCTTATTGCCATCCCATTGGGTACTGGTGAAACGGATGGGCTGTCCCAGCAGGTAATAGACGGTGAGTTCCGTAACCAGGGTTTTATACCGGGTCCTTTCCATGATCTTTTCCATGTGGTTGGTCCGGAGATTAAAATAATATTCCGTGCGAACGGAAAGGGGTTCAGACCTGCGCAGGCTGTCGTTCACTTCATAGATCAGCGTGTCCTTCAGATCCATCACCAGCATCTGGAGATTGCTTTCAATTTTCTGTACAACCGTATTGATATAATTCGCCGTCAGGGAGTCCTGCGCTGAAAGGTTCAGCGAAAACAGGCAGCAAACTATAAACAGCAGTCGTTTCATCCGGTTTAAAAATATAATAAAGGGTCCTGGTATCCTAGTATGCATGATCCATGCCCGGCCTTTATCTTTGCCGCTTTCACAGTATGTACTTCCAGAGACAAAGTCTTTCACCGCTCAATCACAAAGAATTCAGGCTGTACATTCTGGTGCGGTTTTTCTACATAATGGCCCTGAGAATGGTGGCAACCGTGGTTGCCTACCAGCTCTATCACCTTACAAAAGATTCCTTTGCGATAGGGATCGTTGGCCTGTCAGAATTTATTCCAGTGTTTTTCCTGGCACTTTACGCTGGACATGTGATTGACAAGTCCGACAAAAGAACGCTTTTATTGAAAGGCATCCTTTCTTATTCTGTTTGCGTAGTCCTCCTCATCCTGGTATCCTCTCCTTATATTCAAAGCAGGCTGAGTGTAGTTTCATTATCCATATGCATTTATATCATCATCTTTTTCACCGGTGCCATCAGGGCATTTGCCGGACCTACCAGTAATGCAATTGTAGCCCAGCTGGTACCCCGGCAGGTACTGCATTTTGCAGCAAGCATCAGCTCCACTTCCTGGCTGGCTGCCTCCATTACAGGTCATGCGGCAGCAGGGATCCTGATCGCCTTTGCCGGTGTTCATGCTACCTTTTATATCATACTTTTTTTTGTACTGCTGGCGGCCATGTTACTGTCGCGCATTGAAAAAAAACCGGTGCTGCACAAGGATACAGGTATGAAAACCTGGGAAAGTGTAAAAGAAGGACTTCGTTTTGTGATGAGCCAGAAAGTATTGCTGACTGCCATTACCCTGGATCTTTTCGCGGTATTATTTGGAGGAGCCACCGCGCTGCTTCCAGAGATCACCCATGAGATCCTGGGCCAGGGGCCGATCGGTTTTGGTTTGCTCAACTCTGCCATTGACATAGGTTCCATGATCATGCTTATTGGCATAACCCTGAACCCACTACGGAAAAAACAAGGCCTGCTATTACTGGTAACTGTATCCGGGTTTGGTGCCTGCATCATCATTTTCGGTCTTTCCAATGTTTACTGGCTATCCTTTGGCGCGCTCTTATTAGCGGGTATGATGGATGGGATGAGCGTGGTGATCAGGGGTACCATTTTACAACTCACCACACCCGACGAAATGAGGGGACGCGTCAGCGCGGTCAATTCCATGTTCATCAATTCTTCCAATGAACTGGGACAGTTTGAAAGTGGTGTGACATCCCGGATCTTTGGTGGCGCCCGTCCTGCCGTTTTATTTGGCGGCATGATGACCATTATCGTAGCCATAATTGCCTGGATCAAAGCGCCCAGATTACGTAAATTCGAATATTAACCGGGATGATTTTCCGGATTTACTTTCTTAAACCCTTACCATGCACAGAAGAAATTTTTTGAAGAATACAGGATTGCTGGCTGGTGCCGGTCTGCTCCTGCAACAACAAACACTTGCCGCTATTTTCAGGACCAGTGAATTCCAGTTGCGCATGCTGCGCGATAACGTGGGCATATTTACTGAACGTGGTGGATCTATCGGGTTCATGCTGGGAAAAGATGGGATCATTGTGGTGGATTCACAATTTCCGGATACAGCTGGTCATCTTATTGAAGCCATCAAAAAACAAAGCCAGAGTCCTTTCCGGTACCTGCTCAATACACACCACCATGGTGACCATACCGGTGGCAATATCGCTTTCAAGGGAATAGTTGAAAATGTAGTTTCTCATGAAAATGCGTTAAAGCACCTGAAGGCAGGTGTTGAAAAAAACAACAACGCCGATAAGGTTCTTTTACCTGATCTGAGTTTTTCAGAAGAATGGGAACTTAAACTGGGTAAGGAAAAGATCAAGGGTGATTATTATGGCGCTGGCCATACCAATGGTGATGCCATTTATCATTTCCAGGATGCCAACGTGATGCATGTGGGTGATCTCATGTTCAATAAACGCCACCCTTATGTTGACCGTGCCGGTGGCGCCAATATGGAAAACTGGATCAAAGTGCTGGATAAGATCATTAAAAAAGCAGATAAGGAAACCATTATCATTTTTGGTCATTCACTCAACCCGGGTGAAGAAACCGGAACGATCGAGGATCTTAAAAAATTCCAGGACTACCTGGGCCGTGTGTTGATATTTGCCGAACAGGAAATCAAAAAAGGGGTGAGCCGCGAAACCTTCATTGCCAATAAATCCATTCCTGGTGAAACCTTGTGGGGCGGACAGGGAATTGAAAGGCCTTTGAGTGCGGCATATGATGAGAAAGCAGCTGTTGGCCGATAGCCAATGGCCATTGGCCAACAGCCAACAGCTATATTTCATTCCTCTTAACGTATGATTTCGGTTCTTTGCAGCCGCATGCAGGATAAGGTTTTACATAACTGGGAGAAAAAAAGTAAAGAGCAGCAAAAGCAGTTCAGGTCCTTCCTTGACCGGGCAGACAAGAACAAGGTGCTGAAGCAGCTGCCGGCCCTGCACGAGGAAGCCTTTGAAAAAATTGACTGCCTGCAGTGTGCCGCCTGCTGTAAAAATTATTCACCCCGTTTTAAAACCCCTGATGTCAAAAGGATCAGCAAATACCTGGGATTGAAAGAAAGCGTTTTCATTGAAACTTATCTCAGGGTAGATGAAGAGGGCGATTTTGTGGTGAAATCAACTCCCTGTCCCTTTCTTGGCGCTGATAATTTCTGCAGTATTTACGAACACCGCCCCTCCGACTGCGCCCGTTTTCCTTATACAGATGAAGATGTATTGATCAAGCGCAAGCAATTGACGCTGAAGAACAGCAGTTTTTGCCCGATCACTTTTTATGTGCTGGAAAAACTTACAAAAGCTGGTGGCCATTAGCCATTAGCCATTGGCTATTAGCCAAAAGCCGCAAGACCTCAATCCCAATATTCATTCAAATTTCCAATCTTTTCAATATTTGATTTAGATCACCCTTTAATGGTATCCTGGTGTATGGCTGATCCGGGGT
Organism: uncultured bacterium; assembly: GCA_965365375.1. Taxonomy (GTDB): domain Bacteria; phylum Bacteroidota; class Bacteroidia; order Chitinophagales; family Chitinophagaceae; genus Flavisolibacter. The sequence goes on from CBDUBK010000098.1 coordinate 4,233, forward strand.
CAGCTCTTGCAGCTTGAGGCTTGAAGCTTGCTGCTAATTCCATTACCTTTGCGACCCTAACTTATTCCCTAATGAGTCTTTTTGAAGCCCAATCCAAAGAATTTCAGCGTCGTCATGTCGGTCCAAATGAAAACGAGACAAAAGAAATGCTGAAAACCATCGGGGTCAACGGCCTTGATGAACTGATCAACAGAACCGTTCCCTCAGGAATCCGCATGCAGGAAGAACTGGATCTCCCGGTAGCGATGAGTGAAGCGGAATACCTCGAACATATCAAAGAAATCTCTCTGCAGAATAAAGTCTTTAAAAACTATATCGGGCAGGGATATTATGATACCATTACGCCCCCTGTGATTTTGAGGAATGTTTTTGAAAACCCGGGATGGTACACCCAGTACACACCTTACCAGGCTGAAATTTCACAGGGCCGCCTGGAAAGCCTGCTGAATTTCCAGACCGTGGTGAGCGACCTTACAGGTTTACCCATTGCAAATGCCTCCCTGCTGGATGAAGGCACTGCAGCTGCTGAAGCCATGACCATGTTCTTCAACCAGCTGAATAAAAATATCAACCAGGTCACCCGGCCCAAATTTTTTGTTGACCAGGAAACATTCCCGCAAACAAAAGATGTGGTAGTAACCCGCGCTATTCCAGTGGGTATCGAAGTGGTGTTTGGAGATTATAAAACCGCATCCATCGATGAATCCTATTTCGGTGCATTGGTACAATACCCGAACGATAAAGGTTCAGTGGAGGATTACAGGCAGTTCATCCAGAAGGTCCAGGCCACAGGCGCTTTCGTTGCCATGGCTACTGATCTTCTTGCACTCACCCTGCTGACACCTCCTGGTGAACTTGGCGCTGATGTAGCATTGGGTTCCGCCCAAAGATTCGGGGTACCCCTGGGTTATGGAGGACCACATGCAGCTTTTTTTGCTGCCAAGGATGATTTCAAACGCAGTATTCCCGGGCGTATCATTGGAGTAAGCGTGGATGCCCAGGGCAACCGTGCACTTCGCATGGCACTGCAAACCCGCGAACAGCATATCAAGAGGGAAAAAGCAACTTCCAATATCTGTACGGCACAGGCCCTGCTGGCGAATATGGCTGCCATGTACGCCGTATTCCACGGACCCGATGGCCTGCGCAATATTGCCAAAAGAGTAGCACTATTAACCCAGACCCTGGCCAATGCCTTGGAAGAAAGAGGCTATACATTATTGAATGAATATTTCTTTGATACGGTTGTTGTAAAAGTGGATGATGTAAAACCATTCCGCGAAAAAGCTGAAAGGCAACAGATCAATTTCAGGTATTACGACAACCAGCACATTGGGATTTCCATAGATGAAACCACCAGCCCTTCTACACTCTTTGATGTGATCAATTCTTTTGTAAACGATGTTGATGCAGTTGATTATGCCATCGAGCATGAAGGAAGCCTGGATATTATTCCAACTGCGCTTACGCGTACATCTGAATATTTAACGCATCCTGTTTTTAATACGCATCACAGTGAGACCAAGATGATGCGCTATATCAAAATGCTGGAGAACAAAGACCTTTCCCTTAATACCAGCATGATCTCTTTGGGAAGCTGCACCATGAAGCTGAATGCTGCCGCGGAAATGATGCCGCTCAGCTGGACACACTGGAGCAAGATCCATCCATTCGCGCCTGCAAACCAGGCAGAAGGTTACCAGTTTATTGTAAGGGAACTCAGTAAATATCTTTGCCGCATTACAGCATTTGATGCCTGCAGTCTCCAGCCTAACAGTGGAGCGCAGGGTGAATATGCAGGTCTTCTTACCATTAAGGCTTACCACGAAAGTAATGGTGAAGGACACCGGAACGTAATGCTTATTCCTATTTCCGCGCATGGTACCAATCCTGCTTCCGCTGTAATGTGCGGCATGCACGTGGTGGTAGTAAAAGCTCTCGAGAACGGTTATATTGATGTGGAAGATCTGAAAGCAAAAGCAGCACAGCATGCCGCTAATCTTTCAGGTATCATGATCACCTATCCTTCCACTTATGGTGTGTACGAAGAAACTGTAAAAGAGATCACCGAGATCGTTCACAGTCACGGCGGGCAGGTGTATATGGATGGAGCCAACATGAATGCACAGGTTGGACTTACAGCACCTGGTCTCATCGGCGCTGATGTTTGTCACCTGAACCTCCATAAGACTTTCGCCATTCCTCACGGTGGTGGTGGTCCCGGCATGGGCCCGATCTGTGTAAAAAAACACCTCGCTCCTTTCCTGCCAGGACATACTTCAACTTCTGAAAGTGCAAAAGGGTTTGAATCAAAAGGCGCAGTATCAGCTGCTCCTTATGGATCTGCTTCTATCCTGCTGATCTCTTATGCCTATATCAGGATGCTTGGAAAAGACGGGGTTCGTATGGCAACTGAATATGCCATTCTCAACGCCAACTACATGCCGCCTCAACCAGAAATTTGATATTCTTTATACCAATCATCACGGGGCCTGCGCCCATGAATTTATCGTGGACCTGAGGCCTTTCAAAAAATCGGCTGAAGTGGAAGCGGAAGATGTGGCAAAAAGGCTGATGGATTATGGCTTCCATGCACCCACCATGTCCTTCCCGGTACCTGGCACCATCATGATTGAACCAACAGAAAGTGAGGACAAGGGAGAACTGGACCGTTTTTGTGATGCCCTGTTAAGCATTCACCGCGAGATCAGCCTGGTGGAAGAAGGACAAATGGATAAAAAAGACAATCCTTTAAAAAATGCGCCTCATACCCAGTTTGTTATTTGCAGTGATGAATGGAAAAAACCTTACAGCCGCGAGATGGCTTCTTTCCCCTTGCCTTACGTAAAA
>CBDUBK010000099.1:0-7076 GCA_965365375.1 uncultured bacterium
ACCGTTTGCAGAACGATATTGAACAGATAGAAAAAGCACACCAGTTCAATCCTACCAAAACCCAGGCAACAGAGATCCTCCAGCGTTACAGCCGCATTAAACATATCATGAATGTTGCAGTAACGGAACCTGATCCCCTGCAACAAACCATCCTTACTGACAAACTGGATAATGTATTACTTCACCGCCGCTGGGGTTACCTGATCCTGCTGGCTGTGTTATTCATATTATTCCAGAGTGTCTTCTGGCTGGCCCAGTATCCCATGACCTGGATTGAAACCGGTTTTTCTTTTTTGAGTGGCTGGCTCTCATCCATGTTGCAGGAAAGCTGGTGGAGCGACCTGCTTATCAACGGAATTGTAGCGGGCCTTAGCGGCATTCTCATATTCGTCCCGCAGATCATGATCCTGTTCGGGTTGATCACTGTACTGGAAGATTCGGGTTACATGGCGCGTATCAGTTTTCTTACCGACCGGCTGATGCGCACTGTTGGGCTGAATGGAAAAAGTGTTATGCCTTTGATCAGCGGGTTCGCCTGCGCGGTGCCGGCCATCATGAGTGCAAGAAATATTGAGAACAGGAAAGAGCGCCTGCTTACCATTCTAATCACACCACTCATGAGTTGTTCGGCCAGGCTGCCGGTTTATATCATACTGATCGGGCTTGTAATTCCCAATACTTACCTCTTTGGATTTTTAGGTGTACAGGGCCTGGTGATGATGGGTCTTTACCTTTTTGGGCTGGTGGTAGCACTCCTGGTTTCTTTTATTGCCAAATGGTTCATCCATATCAGTGAAAAAAGTTTTTTCATTTTAGAATTACCAACTTACCGTTCACCGAGGTTCAAGAATATTGGCCAGGCAATGGTGAACAAGGCTAAGATCTTTGTAATGGAAGCGGGTAAGATCATTATGGTCATCAGCCTGGTGCTTTGGGCTTTGAGTTCGTATGGGCCTTCAAAAAGAATGGAGGCGGTAGAATCGGAATATGCAAAAGCCAAAACAGAACAATTAAAACCCCTGGAAGAGATCGAGTCTTCTTATGCCACGGCAAAACTTGAGAATTCTTATGCGGGCATTCTTGGAAAATCCATTGAACCTGCCATCAGGCCTTTGGGTTACGACTGGCGCATTGGTATCGCTTTGATCACATCATTTGCCGCAAGGGAGGTTTTTGTAGGAACAATGGCCACACTTTACAGCGTTGGAGAAGATGAAGAAGGTTTGTTACTGCGAGATAAATTAAAAGCTGCTAAAAAACCGGATGGCTCTCCTTTGTTCACACTTGCGAGCGGAATCTCCCTGATGGTCTTTTATCTTTTTGCCATGCAGTGCATGAGCACCCTGGCGATCGTTAAAAGAGAAACACGCAGCTGGAGATGGCCACTGATACAGCTTGTGTACATGACAGCGCTCGCCTATATCATGAGCCTGTTGTTTTATCAGTTGTTGAAATGATCCCAGGTTATTTTTGAAATCTTACGCATCAGGGTCCACGCTTCATTGCCCTCCAGCCAGCTTTGATCGCTTATATTTTTTGTGAATACCGATAGCAGGTATCTGTTTCCTTTTCCATTCACATAAAGGATCTCGCTGCGGCTTCCATTCACTGCGCCATTCTTGCTGGCGATAAAAACACCCACAGGTATTTGCGAGATCGAAACATCATCCCAGAAATTCCTTCCAAGTAACCGAAGCATCTTTTCACTTTTTTCTTTGGACACAGCTTCACCGTCAACGATCTTTTTCATGAGCATCGCCATTTCACGTGGAGTGGTTTGTCCCCATCCGTATTTTCTCCAGTCTTCCATCCTCCCTTCAGTTCTTGAATTTACCCTTGTATGCCTGAACCCCATACTGTCAAGCAACTGGTTGATGGCAGTGCCGGTGCCTGCAAGTTTTTGAAGCCATAAGCTTGCCGTATTATCACTCATTGTTAACATGAGCATGACCACCTTGCTTAATTCCACCCTTTCAGAATCTTTGAATGATCCCAGCAGATCAACACCTGCATAAAGCAGTGAATCGCGGTACACCAACTCCTGATCGTACTTAAGATTTCCTTTTTGTATCCCGTTCATTACTCCCAGCAGAATGGGGATTTTTACAATGCTTGCAGTGGGGAATATCGTATCGGCTTTAATGGAAACCGTTTTATCATTTTCAAGATTATGGATGTAAACACCAATATCTCCCCGAAATTCCCGGATCGCCGCTTCGATCTTTTTTTGAAGTTTCTTATCTGTACGTTGCGCACCTGCTGCTATTGATACCAGCAGCAGGAAACAAATAATTTTCAATCTCATCTGGTTGCTTTGCCTGGCTTTTTGGAATTAGGTTTTTCCTGGCTCATTTTCATATAATCAAGAACAAGATGAATGAATGCCTTGATACCTGTTTTCATACCTGCGTCATCCACATAAAAATCCGGAGTATGATGGGCCGCAGTATTTGCAGGGTCTTTACCGGGAGTCAAACCTCCGAGGTAGAAATACAAGGCAGGAACCTTGGCTGCGAAGAATGAATAATCCTCAGCACCCATTACAGCATTCATTGTTATCGCATTGTTGTTCGTTGCTTTTTGGAGCGAGGGCAACATCTGCCTGGTAAGCTGCGGGTTGTTATAGGTTACCAGTGTTTTTGAATCAAATACCGCGGATGCTGTAGCGCCGCCTGCTTCCGCGATATTTTTTGCAGTCGTTTCAATTCTCTTCCAAACATCTTTTTGCATGGCTGTATCCAGGGTCCTGATGGTACCTGATAAAACAACCTGCTCAGGGATAATATTCTCTCTTACACCAGCTTTAAAAATAGTGGTCGAAATCACAACGGGATTTTTAGTGAGGTCTGTCTGCCGGCTTACAATGGTTTGTAAACCCTGTATGATCTGCGAACCTATCACCACCGGGTCAACTCCCATCCAGGGTTGTGCGCCATGAGATTGTTTTCCATTGATGGTTATGGTGAACCAGTCAGATGCTGCCATCATGCCCTCTTCCCTGTATTTGATTTGTCCTACCGGCGTCTGGGCATTGATATGCAACCCAAACATCACATCCACTTTAGGATTTTCAAGAACCCCTTCTTTCACCATTAGCCAGGCACCACCTTCCTCACCAGCCGGCGGACCTTCTTCTGCAGGCTGAAAAACGAAAACAACGGTACCGGCTAAATCATTTTTCATACCCGCGAGAATTTCTGCGGTGCTCATGAGAATTGCTACATGCGTATCGTGCCCGCAGGCATGCATTACACCAACTTCCTGGCCGTTATAAACGGATTTTACTTTTGATGCATAAGGTATGTTCACCCGCTCCGTCACCGGGAGTGCATCCATGTCGGCACGCAATGCAATCACGGGACCCGGCTTGGCACCCTTCAAAATACCTACCACTCCGGTTTTTGCCACTTGTTCCCGCACTTCAATGCCAAGCTTCCGTAAATGATCCGCAATAATTTTTGCTGTTCTGGTTTCGCGGTTTCCCAGTTCAGGATTCTGGTGAAAATCATGACGCCAGGCAATGGTTTTTGTTTCAATTTTATCAACAGCTGCCTGGATCTGTGCTTCTGTTTTAATTTGTCCGATCGCGGGATGCAGAATAATGGTAGCCAGGCAGGCAAAAATGATTTTGTTCACTTGCAGTATTTTGATAAAAATAAATGTACTCCATTCAACCCGGAAAGCATGGTGTTTTTTACATAACTGATTGTTGTTATCAATAATAATGTGGCGGGTTCTTTGAATTCTATAAATTTATCCCGCTATGATGCTAAGACACATACCTTTTTTGCGAAGTGTTTTTTTATACAGCATCACGGCATTTGGCGGACCACAGGCACATATAGCCATGATGATGAAAATGTTTGTGGACAAAACCCCTTATCTCACCAAAGAAGAATTACTTGAATACAATGCATTCTGTAACCTGCTGCCCGGGGCCTCCTCTACGCAAACGGTAACACTGATCGGTTATAAAAGAGGAGGAATCTCGCTGGCTATTGTAACCCTGTTGATCTGGATCGCACCAGCCAGTATCCTGATGGGCGCATTTTCTTTCCTTTTACATTATATAGACAGGACTGCATTGCATGCCGACATATTCAGGTTCATGCCTTCGCTTGCGGTTGGTTTCCTGGCTTATGCATCCGTTATGGCCTTTGGGGTTTCCATACGCAATACTATTACCTGGATCATTATGCTGATCTGCACCGCTGCTACTTACCTGTTATTCAAATCGCCCTGGATCTTCCCGGCCCTCATTGTTGCAGGGGGTATAGCGACCAACCTTAGTCATAAAAGAATTCCGCAGGTGGAAACAAAACCACGCAAGATCAAATGGTGGAATATCTGGTTGTTCGCTATCGTTTTTCTTGTGGCGGGAATTCTTAGTGAAATGGCCAGGAGAAATGACTGGGAAAACCGGAAGCCGATCCAGCTTTTTGAGAACACCTACCGGATGGGTAGCCTTGTATTTGGTGGGGGACAGGTACTCATGCCCATGATGTATGAACAATTTTCGGTGAGGCCTGATATCCTCAGGGAAAAAAGACCGGAAGCGGCAAAGAACAGGATCGATATTGACAGGGATGAGATGACCACAGGAATGGGAATGGTAAGGGCTATGCCAGGACCGGTATTCGCGATAGCTTCTTTTACAGGGGGCATGGCTTTGAGGGACCAGGGACCATATATGCAGGTGATCGGGTGTTTGACAGGAACCTTTGCGATATTTTTTCCCAGTGCCCTGCTGGTTTTGTTTTTCTTCCCGATCTGGAACAACCTCAAAAAATACGCAGCAGTTTACCGCTCCCTGGAAGGTATCAATGCTGCGGTTGTGGGAATTATGATCGCATCCACTTTATATATCATGAAGGATATTTCTTTGGTGGAGGTCAAAGCTATCAGCCTTGTCAATATATCTGTAATTGCCGGCACGTTTTTATTACTGCAGTTCACCAAAGTTGCTGCTCCATTTATTGTAGTTGCCTGTTTACTGCTTGGTTATTTTTTCTGAAGTTTCCTGTAGTATCCCCCCGCGGCTATTTCATCCTCTACAATTTGAGGGACGAGGTATTTGATAGATTTTCCATTCCGGATCAATTCACGGATATGGGTAGCCGATATTTCAAGAAGCGGCGCTTTCATGATCTCAATTTTTGCATTGAGATTGTTTTCTATTTCAAAGCCCGGGCGTTTATAAACAATGATGGGATAGTTCCTGATAATGGCTTCGGCATTTTTCCATTTACCCAGGTTTTGAAAACTATCACTGCCCATGATGATGGAAAATGAATAGGCCGGGTATTTTTCTCCCAGGTAGGTAAGAGTATGGCTGGTGTAGGATGGCTTCGGGAGGGAGAACTCAATATCGCTTGCCCTGAGCCGGGTATCCTGTTCTATTGCTTTTTGCACCAGGTGATAGCGGTCGTATTCGTTCAGTAAAGTTTCTGAGCTTTTGAAGGGATTCAGGGGAGAGATCACAAACCAGACACGGTCAAGATTCGATTCATTAAGAATATGACTGGCAATGATCAGGTGGCCGGTATGTATGGGATTAAAAGAGCCAAAATAAAGCCCAATTTTCATTTATCTATTTGATTTTCAATTTGTTATCTACATTTATCTGGTTGGCTTCATTTTTCCGTAGGCTTAAGGAATACCCGGCGATGCGAATGGATATCGGGTCGCCCAGGGGTGCGATCTGCTCCACCACAACCTGTTCTCCGGGAATACACCCCATCTCCATCAGCTTAAGCTCCAACTCAGAATTTTCGAAACTGGTAATAGTGGCCCTTTCTCCCGACTTAAGTTCTGATAACCTCATAAATTCAAAACTATCGCAACTCCTTTATAAGCTGTTTACGATTTTTGAAATATGACAGTGCCTCTACAATCAAGGATTCATTTTCACTTCCAGTCCGGGCCATTCAATTTCCCGGCCCGTACAGAAATGAAAGCTTTTCTTATCTCCATCTTTAAAAAAGAAAGGAAACCACTGGAGGACCTGGGTTATGTTTTCTGCACCGACGAGTTCCTTCTCCAGCTGAATAACCAGTTCCTTGACCATGACACCCTCACCGACATTATCACTTTTGAAATGTCACCGAAGGGTGAACCAATAGTAGGAGAGATTTACATCAGCATTGAACGGGTCCGGGAAAATGCCAGGTCCTTCAACACAACTTTCAATAACGAACTAAGCCGTGTGATGATCCATGGTATTTTGCATCTATGTGGTTACAAGGATAAATCTGCAAAGGATAAGCTCGTTATGAGATCCAAAGAAGAGGAATACCTCAGGCAGCTATATGTTTCACGTGGAACATAAAGCTCCTCTACTTTAACAAGTTCCACGTGAAACAACGAATAATTTTGCTCCATGTTCCAGGATTATGATGTCATTGTGGTGGGAGCGGGTCATGCAGGGTGTGAAGCTGCCGCGGCTGCCGCAAATATGGGTTCTGAGGTATTGCTCATTACGATGAATATGCAAACCATTGCCCAAATGAGCTGTAATCCAGCTATGGGTGGTATTGCAAAGGGCCAGATCGTGAGGGAGATCGATGCCATGGGAGGGTATTCCGGTATTGTATCTGATGCCTCCATGATCCAGTTCAGGATGTTGAACAGGTCCAAAGGGCCCGCCATGTGGAGCCCCCGTTCACAGAATGACCGCATGCTCTTCGCCACTAAATGGCGGGAAATGCTTGAACAAACTAAAAGGGTCTCCTTTTACCAGGATATGGTCCGTCAGCTAATTGTTGAAAATGGGGTCGTAAAAGGTGTGATTACAGGCCTGGGGCATGAAATCCGGGCAAAAGCAGTGGTTTTAACCAATGGGACCTTCCTGAATGGGGTCATTCATATCGGGGAGAAAAGGTTAGGCGGGGGTAGGGTTGCAGAAAAGGCTTCTGAAGGTTTAACTGAACAACTGGTGAGCCTGGGATTTGAAAGTGACCGCCTGAAAACCGGCACTCCTCCAAGAGTAGACGGCCGTTCACTGGATTATTCCAACATGGAAGCACAGAAGGGGGATGACCATATAGAAGGATTTTCCTTTTTAAACGTAGCCAGGC
>CBDUBK010000100.1:0-6994 GCA_965365375.1 uncultured bacterium
GCAGTGCAGAATGATATTGTACCACCGACCATCAATCATTTTACTGATGACCCTGAGCTGGATACAAGATTGAACTTCACTTTCTGGGAAGCACAGAAAAGAACTGTGAACGCGGCTTTGAGCAATACTTTTGGTTTTGGCGGACATAATGCCTGCATGATCTTCAAAAAGTATAAAGCCTGAGAAGAGACCAGTTCTCCGACAGTGAAAAGTTTATTCCTTTGACCAGGGAACTCCGTAACATTTTCCCCGGACCGCTTTCATTCGTGTAATTAGTGTTTTAAATTCGTAGGATAAGCACATTATTCGTGTAATCATTATTGTGGATTTCTGGAAATCATTCTATAAGAAAAAATCTGTCGACCCCTCTTTCAAGAAACAGTTGAAAGGCATTCTTGGCTATTCGCCGGGCAATACTTCACTTTATAAGACCGCACTCACTCACCGTTCCGTAAAAGATACCATCGATGAGAATAATGAAAGGCTTGAATACCTGGGTGACGCCATTTTAAGTGCCCTGGTAGCAGATTATCTTTTTAAACGTTACCCTTACAAGGAAGAAGGTTTTCTCACTGAAATGCGCAGCAAGATGGTGAACCGGCAGCAACTGAACGATATCGCCGTGAAGATGGGTTTGAAAAAGGTTACGGTCTATAATAAATCAGACAGTTCATTAAAGACCAGCCAGATTTTCGGCAATACCCTTGAGGCGCTTGTAGGGGCCATTTACCTGGATATTGGCTACAAAAAAACCAGTAAATGGGTTACTGAAAGGATCATCATGCCTCATATGTTCGTGGAAGATCTGGAGATCCTGGAGATCAATCATAAGAATAAACTGTATGGCTGGGCCAATAAGAACGGTCGCCAGCTGGAGTTTGAAACCATCAATGAACAGGTGGAAAATGGCCGTCGCCTGTTTACCGTCGCTGCCGTTATCAATGGAAAGCTGATCGCGCAGGGTAAGGCTTTCAATAAAAAAGACGCTTCGCAGATTGCAGCCCAACTCGCTGTGGAAAAACTGGGCATCATCAACTCCGATTCTCCGGGTACGGAAGCCATGCATTGATTCCATTCCCTCATTTATCTGCTCCTTTGCCTCAATACTTCATGTATTTGAATCGCTTGCTGGATAGTTTCACGTTCCTCACAGAAAATGGAAACCATGAAACCGATTCATTTATTTTTTCTTACACTGATGATGATTAGTCTTGCAGCCTGCAAAAAAAATAATAACCCTTCCCCTGGTCCAGGACCCGGGCCAGGACCTAATCCGGGAAACGCCATTAATATCAGCAGCACCTCACCGGAATTTATTTACTGGGGAGAAGAACTTACCATAACAGGAACCAACTTCAGTTCCAACAAAAACGACTACCAGGTAAAATTCCTGACGGATGCTTCGTGTACAGATACTTTCCAGACCGTTATTTATGCAGCTACAAATAACCTGCTTAAAATAAAAACACCCATCGCAACATATCCCAGTGGTAAAAAATGCGGGCCAACTTTCGCAAGTGTAATAGTTACACTCAACGGCAAATCAGATACTGCCCAGCTCAAAATGGTAGGCTGGCCGCAGGTTCAATCCATCTGTAACCATTTTGGTGTGCCCGATCCTCCAGGCCTGGGACGCACAGGTGATTCTCTCATATTGGATGTGGTGGGGGCTACCGGAGTATATGCTTCCAATCATCCCAATCAGAAGAATTTTCAACTAAGCATCAACGATACTGTCGTTAATTATACCTGGAGACCTGTTTGTAACGGAAGGGGAGCCGGCATTGTAATACCCGTAGAAAAATTTGCCAGTGTGGAATGTGGAAGTCCTGGCTACCGTAGTGCATTGTTCAAAGTTTCCATCCCCGGCACTCAGATTTTTGATACCGCCAGAATGAATATTTATTTCCTGCCCCGCACCCAATTCACGGATGCAACTGGTCCCGCTACAGTTTCTAAACTTGCGGGTGGTAATCCTGAATGGAATTATTACGGCTCCAAAATGTTTTATAATAAGATCAGGTTCATTCCTGAGAATTGTGCCTCACAAACCATTGAGATACCAGCATTGGTGCCGCCGACAGAACCAACATTTTATACCCATGGGTTTTTTTATATTCCGCTTTCTGTGATGCTGGCACCCTGCAAATACAGGATACTTGCTGTAACTCCCTGCAATAGTTTTCAACTCCTGGGCTTTGTGCAGGTAAATCCCTGATGGTTTATCAATCCTGATTTCTTAACTTAATTCCAAAGGATGAAACTTGCCTCGTATTAATCAAACCAGACTGCTGCTGCTACTGATTTTTTTCAGTTGTAAAATTTTGGGGCAGGCTCCCCGGTTACCTGGATATATAGTAAAAGCCTATGGCGCCGCCAATGGACTTCCTGCATCAGAGATTCTGAGCCTTTACCAGGACAGTAAGGATTTTATCTGGATCGGTACTAAAGACGGGGTAGCGCGTTTCGATGGAAAATCATTCAGAATTTATGATACCGTGAAAACAAAAAGGATCGGGGCTGTGTACCAGGTTCAGGAGGATGACCAGGGGCAACTCTGGCTTGCAACTGAATCAGGATTATATTCCTGGAAGAACGAAATATTTATAGAACAGGTTATAGAACAAGCAGCCTCCTTCCTGCCTTTTTATGCTGTTGATTTTACAAATTCCAGTGAGGTCTGGATTGGTAGTCTAAAGGGGCTGCTCCTGTTAAAAAAATCCGGTGATGTTTTTAAAGCGGAAAAACTCACCGGCTGGAATACAGTTTCCATGGGTCCTGTACTTCATATCAGTCATTCATCTACTGCAATGGCGTTCTCAACCGACCTGCATGTGTATTTATATAAGGAGCAACGCCTGCAAAAAATTCCAAATCCGCTCAAGGCTAAAGACCTGGTGCATGGTGTCCACATTACCTCTCAGGGGAGAGTTTATTTTATAAACTTACTGGGTGGACTGCATTATTGGGAGGGTGGTTATACTATTCCACCAGAGAAGAATACAGAGTTCTATTTCAATATGGTGAATCACAAAGGAAAGCTCTATGCTTATAATACCAGCAGTGTGGAAGAGATCAATCCGGTAAGCGGAGAAAGGCACACGGTTTTTTTCCATTCACCATTAAATATCCGTACCCCTACAAGACTGATGCTTGATAGAGAAAACAATTTCTGGTTAGGCTCCAATGAGGGATTGTTCCAGGTGAAGAAAAACCTGTTCAGCAACATTAGCCAGCAACTTCCTTTTTCAGATGAGATCTACTCGATGCTGCGAAGGAGAAATGGTACCCTGTTATTTGGCAGCAACAGGGGGACTGTTTTCGAATGGAAGGATTCTTTAAAATATTTTATGAATCATCTGCAGGTAGTTCCGCTTGCGGAAATTTTTGCCATGTATGAAGACGAAAAAGATGGGATCTGGTTCGCGACCGGATACCAGGGACTTGCTTTATTAAGGAATGGAAAGCTTCAAAGATTTGATAAGAAAAATGGCCTGGCTGATAATTCCCATTATGCTTTTTTGAGATCAGGTAAGGGAGAATTATGGACAGCGGGTGATAACGGCATTACCAGGATTAATTTTGATTCCACAAAGGATAATTTCAGATTTAAATATTTTGAATACCCGGTTGATGTCACCTATCACAAACTTTTCGGCATGAGCAGGTCGCCGGCAGGTCGCATCTGGGCGGGAGGGCAATTGGGATTATTTTACCTTGATCAGGACAGCCTTCGCCCTTACCAGCTGCCTCAATTGAAAGAAAGACTTGTCATCACTTCCATGAAGCAAAGCAATGATGGAAAAGTATGGATCACAACCAGGGGATCAGGTATCCTGGTTTGCAGTTTTGACAGTAGGGAAAATATGCATCTGGAAAAACAATTCCTTGACCAGGATGGTTTATCAGGCAATACTTACCTGAGTCTTTGTTTTGACACTGATCAAAACCTGTGGGCAGGAAGCTATAACAGTGTCACAGCAATCCAGCAATCTGGCGCGCAACCATACAGGATCATCAATTTTGATGCGGAAGATGGTTTCATCAATAAGAATTTCCAAAGTCTTTCCATGAATTACGATGGGGAACTGGTTTGGGCCTGCACGTCATCGGGGGCTGTTTCATTTCATCCCGGGAAATTACTGAAACACATCAGGCATGCATCGCTTAGAATCACAGCTGTAGAATTTCCAGGTTCAGCAGAAGACCCTTTGAGTTTCAAAAATGAGAAGGGTAATTTTCTTTTTCCCTGGGATCACAATACAGTTTCTATTCGTTTTGCTGCCTTGTATTTTTCAAATCCCGGTGCCGTACGATATTTCTACAGGCTTCTGCCTTCAGATACCAGCTGGACTGATGCAGGGAAAGAAGGTGTAATTCATTTCCGCCAGTTAAAAACCGGTAATTATGAATTGCAATTGCGCGCAACCCTCGGCGGAAATGATACCACCAACATGGTCACAATGCATTTTGAGATTGTGCCGCCATGGTGGCAGCGTTGGTGGTTTATAGCAGGGCTGATTTTATTGTCGGCCTTATCAGCTTATTTATTTATCAAAAGAAAAGAAGAACGGTTCAGGAAAGCACAGCAGGATAAAACTGCAGTAGAGAAGTTAAGATCGGATAGTTATAAACATCAGCTGGAGATTGAACAGGTGATCAACTATTTCACAATTTCTCTCAGCGGTCTTAATTCTGTTGAAGCTGTTTTATGGGACGTGGCCCGTAACTGCATTTCCAGATTGGGGTTTGAAGATTGTGTGATCTACCTGCTGGATCCGGAGAAAAATAAACTGGTGCAGAAAGCTGCCTGGGGGCCAAAGACGTCTGATGGTAATGAGATCTTTAACCCGATTGAGATTGCATTGGGGGAAGGCATCGTGGGAAATGTAGCGCTGACAGGTAAAGCGGAAAGAATTAATGATACATCAAAAGACCCCAGGTATATCATAGATGATGACATGAGATTTTCAGAACTTACCGTGCCTATTTTTGAAGAAGGGCGTGTGATTGGTGTCATTGACAGCGAACATCACCAGAAAAATTTTTATTCTGAACAGCATTTGCAGATACTGGCAACAATCGCTTCACACTGTGGTGCCCGTATTGGCAGGATAAAAGCGGAAGCCAGGGAACAGTCAGCAAGAATGGAAGCATTGCTGAACCGCCAGAAAGCACTGGAAGCGAGCCTTCAGAGCATGCGCCTGCAGATGAATCCTCATTTCTTATTCAATGCACTGAATTCCATTCAGCAAATGATCCTTGCCGGAGAAGAAATGACTGCAACAAGATTTCTATCCAAATTCTCACGGCTTTTAAGGCTGGTACTGACTTCGAGCGACAGGGAAGAGCTTCCATTGAAAGAAGAACTGGAGATCCTTCAATTATATATTGAACTTGAATCTCTTCGTTTCAAAGAGAGCTTCAGCTACCAGCTGATCGTAGGAAAGGAAGTTGATGTGGAGGAAACCTGTGTTCCATCTTTATTATTCCAGCCTTTTGTTGAAAATGCCATCTGGCATGGGCTCATGCATCTTGACGGGGAAAAAAAATTATTCATTTCATTTGAGGAAATAATAGATGGAGTGCTCAGGTGTATTATTGAAGATAATGGCGTGGGCAGAACAGCTGCAGGGCGCAACAAAAACGGCAACGAAATGCATACAGGCAAGGGAATAAAACTTGGAATAGAAAGGTTGGCTGCCCTGAATGAAAAATTCAGGACGGATAATACTATTGAAATAATTGACCTGTTCAATGAAAAGGATCAACCTGCAGGAACCAGGATCGAGATCCGTTTAAATACTGGTAGCCAGCTATAATATGAAATGATTAAAGCATTGATCATAGACGATGAGGTAAGAGCCTCGGATGCCTTAAGGCTCATGCTGGAGAAATTTACACCTGATGTAAAGCAGGTATCTGTTTGCAATGATGCAAGGCAGGCAGCAGAGATGATCAGGCAGTTGCATCCTGATCTCGTATTCCTTGATATAAAAATGCCCCACCTTTCCGGTTTTGAAATTTTACAACAGATCCCCCACCACCCGTTCAGACTTGTTTTTACCACCGCGTTTAATGAATTTGCTATCAAGGCCATCCGTTTCAGTGCATTTGATTACCTGCTGAAGCCTGTTGATGTTGAAGAACTCATTTCCTGCATCAGCCGTTTCAAGGAACTGGAATCAGGAAATGCTGATCCGGAAAAGCAGTTCAGCAATATGATTCATAATCTCAAGTCACCGGAAAGTTCATTCCGGCTAGCCATTCCTTCCAGGGAAGGCATTCATTACCTGGAACCTGCCGGCATCATGTATTGTGAGGCGCATAACAACTACACCCGTTTTTACACCGACCAGGGAAAACAATTTCTCGCATCCCGGACCCTGGGAGACTACGAAGAAATGCTGTCACCTCATGGAATGATTCGCTGTCATAAATCTGTGATGGTGAATAAAAAATTTGTATCCCACATGGATCATGATGGACTGATTGTTCTCAGGAATGGCCAGAAGCTGGAAGTTTCCAGGAGAAGGAAACCTGAAGTCATGAAAAAACTATCCCTGGCTACCTAAGAATTTTTATTGAACCAGGCTAAGGGTTTATTTACCGGATTTTTCTTAACCAATAAGTAGTTTTCTGAGAGCAGTTCGTGAAACCAACAGGGCTTTTACCAACCTGTATCAACATCAAACGATGTTTTTTAGTAGCGATCTTTAAAAAAACTAAATGTAACTACTTAGAGTGCTTTTGTTGTTTATCAGGAAGTTATGCGCAATTTTTAAATAAATATGTGGTTTTACGCAAACTATCAGTAAAAATACTTGCATCTCAAAAAATCGGATTATAGTTTTGCTCTCGCTAAGGACAACCAATAAGCAGATTCTCTTAGAAAAACTTAACTGGTTCATTTAGCTACCCTAAAAAAACAATTAAGAAATCCGTACTATGAAGAATTTCTACTTCCTCATCCTAAGTCTTTTTACCTGCACTT
>CBDUBK010000101.1:0-6962 GCA_965365375.1 uncultured bacterium
TTCTTTAATAAATATTCAGCGAGTTCCTGCACCACCGGACCGTAATGACCGGTAAGAGATAATATATTTATCTGGAAATAAGCACCGGCATTTTTCAGTTCGTCAAACACTTCCTTCTTCCTGACCAGGTAAGCATAACGCTCAGGGTGAGCAATCACAGGCTGGTAATTCTGCATTTGCATTTCAAAAAGCATTTCCTGCAGGTCCATCGGTGCCGTGACCATCGAAAATTCAACCAGCACCATGTTGTCTTTCAATGGCAGCAGCGGAATTTTTTTCTGCAGTTCTTCCATGAAATGTTCATCCATAAAATATTCTGCTGCCACCTGGAAATCCACCTCTATTCCTTCCCGTTCCAGTGCTTTCTGCACCTCTCCATAACCCCTTACAATGATGTCGTGTGTATTGGGATAAAGTTCCCAGAGTATGTGCGGGGTGGTGATTATTTTTTTGTACCCGAGTTCCACCATGCCTTTGATCAGTTCAAGGGAGGTAACTATATCAGGCGAGCCATCATCAATTGCGGGAATGAGATGACTGTGCATGTCGGTACCCAGCCATCCGAGATCTGCGGTTTCAACTTTCTTTTTTCTGAAAAATAACATGCGTCATCTTGTTTTTCGTTTGTCCATAAGGAGAATCTCCTATTCCATAATTACTAACGGTGATCCCTAGATCAAAATATTTTCAGGTCCCTAAAATTTTCGACGAACATAGTTGCATTTCCTTTTTATTGGTATTATTTTAGCGCCCAGTCCAATCCAGTATCCATTGAGAAAACTTATAATAACTATCCAGCTTATTTGCATCCTCTATGCCCAGGGTTCCGGGCAGAACCTCCACGACCTGGATGCTAAAGAATACATTTACAAGGCAAATATCACCATACCTGAAGAGAAAATCGCTATTTCCAAACTGTTCAGGGCTTTAAAATATTACGGGATCTGGGATGATATACATGCACTTTATTTACCATGTGGCGGAACTGAACTCTCCCATTCACTGAATGCGAAAGACCCGAGGATGGCTGTTGATGCGTACCCTTTGGTGTTTCCCAACGGTGCGACCCATAAAAATTCAGGTATTTCCTGGAATGGTATTGACCAGGGTGCAAGATCTTCTTACCGGCCTACCACAGACAGGCTTCATTTGATGGTATATCATAAAGAACCGGCTAATCAACCTGTAATTTTCAGTGGAGGGATAAATGGGATCACTGATTATTTATCCTATACCTGGTCAGCTTTATTTACTTATGGTGTCGTAGGCTTTGCAAATACCAACAATTTTGATTTCCAAACCGAAAATGAAAGAACAGGTTTTTTCCTTGGCCAACGGATCAATCATGATTATACCGAAGCATATGTTAACGGTGTAAAAAAAGCTTCATGGCAAAATGAGCTAAGTTCATTTTATAATACAGATACATCTCAATACATCTGGTTAAACAAATCTAACCAGCAAGCCCAATTCCTGGATACTACAGAATATCAAATGGTGAGTATTGGTTCAGTTCTGAAAGATGAAAAGGTAGAACTGTTTTATAAAATCACACAAGCATTCTTAAGTGAACTGAATCTCAATCAGGGCCAGGCAGGCAATTGGCCAGTTGTTCCTAATGAATTTGTTACAAAGGAATCAGGTAATTATAATTGGATAAAAGCAAGTAGCCAGGCCGTTGACACTGCAATTGATGGAGTGCATGTTTATAGCATAAATGATAGCTTGTACCTGTGGGGCGGATGGAATGGTAATTGGGCACCTTATTCTTTTAATACAGGCCATGTAAGCGGGGATGGTGGATTTACCTGGAAACCAATAGGGATAGCACCCTGGAATGTGAGACATTCAGCTTCTTATGGATCTGATCAATACAACAACAGTTATTTGATTGGCAGTGACATGATGCCATATGCTACACCTACTGATCGCAAAGAAGTCTGGAAATCAATCAATGGCCGTGACTGGGAAATGAGGACTAATAATGCGCCCTGGTCGGGTGATTTAGTGCTTCAAGGCCTTGCAATCAAAGGGGATACACTATATGTTGGAGGTGGCCAGATAGGAACTAGTAACAACAATAACGGAAATGATACGATATGGAGAAGTATAGATAAGGGAGCAACATGGAACATCATTAATACAAATGCCGATCATTTAGGTGGCAATTTGTACAACAACTTCAAATATTTTAAGGCCAGGAAAAAATTTGTTGCGTTTTGTGGAGGTAAATATGACAATGATCCTGATAAGAGAATATCTGCAGACCAGGTTTGGGTTAGCGATGATTGCATAACATGGGAGCGCGAATCTAATGTTCCATTTGAAGCAAGGCAATATTCGGATATGGTTGAATTTGATAATAAGCTCTGGGTTATTGCTGGTGGAAGACCTGCAAGTACTGGAAATGGCTCCCTAAACCTGAAAGACGTTTGGTATATGGATGAAATGGGCGTCTGGCATGAGAAAGGAAGTATTCCATTTCCGGAGCGACATGCAACAGGCCTAACTATGGATTCAAAAAATAACAGGTTGGTTATTGCATGCGGCAATATGCATCAGGATGTGTGGCTTTTAGAAAAAATAAATAAAGGCCCTAAATTCAATGCTCCTTTGATAAAGGATGTTTATTCCAACACCTGCCAATATATTATTCCGAATCTTCAAACATTTGTGACCGGCGCTGAGCATGGTACTCAATTTAGTCAATATCCGGCTGCCGGAACTATAGTACCTGTAACACACAATGATTTGATAGAAGTTAAAATTACCGGCACATCTCAAAACATTAGCAGGACCCAGTCAGTAACCATTAGAATCCTGGATACAGTAGCACCGTTGTATACTCATAATGACACCGTAATACGTTACTTAAGTAACACTTGTAAAATTGCTGTGCCAAATATGCTTCAATATCTGGCAGCCCAGGATAACTGTGCAGGAAATATATTGACACAGCCTATACCAACAGGAACCATTCTTTCAGCTCAACACAACCAGGAATTTCCAATCGATATTTCAGCTTCCGATGCTATCGGGAATAGCCGCATTTATACTATCATTTTGAAAGTTAAGGATACTATCAAACCTAATATCGTTTGCCCGGCATCAAAAAATATTCAGTTAGGTACAGGATGCAAAATGGTGATCCCTGACCTTACTGCCGGTGTGATAGCTACTGATAACTGCAGTGCAGTCACTATCTCCCAAAACCCGGCGGCTGGAACCAATATTCCAACACTTCCCAATACTTCGAATTATGTAATACTCAGCGCCATAGATGCTGCAGGAAATATCAAAACCTGTACGGTGCAATTAACAGGTATTGATACAACCAGTCCTGGATTTGGACCTGTCACCAACAAACAGTTTTTTACAGATGCAGGTAAATGTTACAGTTCAGTAGTAGTATCCATGCCTCCTGTAATAGATGATTGCAATGTAACCGTTACAAAACAAAGAAGTGATGGATTACCAGCTGGCTCAGTATTCAAGGTTGGGGAAACAACCATTATGTGGGTTGCTGAGGATCTTGCGGGGAATGAGGCTGTTGTTGAACAGAAAATTATTGTAATAGATAACCAGTCCCCTGCAATCGAGGTTTTGGAGGACCGTACTTACTGTGCCAAGCAGAATAATATGTACATATTGCCCTCCCTGGTATCAACCGATAATTGTGGAGTTGCAACAATAAGCTATACCGTCAGTGGCGCTACAACAAGGTCGGGCAACAGCAATAATGCAAGCGGGAATTTTAACCCCGGTGTCAATTATATCAACTGGAAAGTAACTGACCTGAATGGAAATGTGACGACCAGCCAGACGAAGATCACCATCAATCAGCCATTGACATTAGCAGTGGAGAATGCCTACGCCTCTGTTAACGGTGCGCAGCCCAATACCATTTACCTGGGTTATGGGGCTACCTCATTAACCCTAAACGCGCAGGCTGAAGGCGGACTGGCCCCCTACCAGTATAGCTGGTCCAACGGTTCCAAAAATTCTTCTTTAACCGTTTCACCAACTTATGGAGGCAAACATATTTATACCGTTAAGGTAACAGATGCACTGGGTTGTGTGGCAACCGTACAGGTTATTGTAAAAGTGATTGACATCCGCTGCGAAGACAACAAGATCCTCGTTTGCAGGAATGAACCAATAACCCAAACCACATCCTGTGTTACAAGGCCTGAAGCAGAAAACCTGCTGAACCAGGGTTACCTGCTGGGTCCATGCGGCAATCCTGTGATGCAGGATTCCCTGATGTACTTCTCTGTAAGGGTAAAACCGAATCCTTCCCCAACACATTTCACACTCAACATTCACCATATCTATGATGCACCCCTGATCATCCGTGTATTTGATATGAATGGAAGGCTGATGGAGACCATGCAATTGTATACCCAGCAAATTGAACTGATGTTGGGAAGCAATTACCAGGCTGGAGTTTATATAGCTGAAGTGAGTTGCGGCCGTTATAAAAAACAGTTGAAACTGGTAAAAACTGCCAATTAAAAAACTCATCAGGATTTTTGCAGAAGTTCATGATACAGTTTGGACATATCGCTTACAAGGCGCTGGTAACTGAATTTTTCCGCAACAAATTCCCTGCTGTTATTTCCCAGGGATGATCTCAACTGGTCATCTTCAACAAGGCTCAGTAAATTATGACAGAATAAATCCGTGTCATTAATGTCAGATAAAAGACCGGTCTTGCCTTCAAGCATGATATCACCAATTCCTCCTACCCTTGTAGAAACAACAGGTTTGCTGGAAGCCTGAGCCTCGATCAGGCTTACGGGGGTTCCTTCATTAAAAGAGGTAAGACAAACAATATCAAGGCCGGCATTGATTACATCCACATCACTGCGCCAGGAGGTAAATACGAGGGGCTGATCATGATGCCCGTCTTTTTCAGTGGTAAATGAAATCCCTACCTGCCCGGCTACCTGCTCTAGGTCGGACCTCGTTTCCCCATCACCGATAATAAAAGCCCTGATCTTTTTTGAACTGTTCTGCAACACGTGGGCAATACCTTTCATGAACAGGTAATGATTCTTTACCGGCACCAGTCTGCCAATGATACCAATCGCGATCTCATCCTGCATGTTGAACTCCTTCCGGAACTGTTCACGTTTTTCTGCCTGGCCTGTACGGAAGCGGTCCAGGTCAAAACCCAGGGGCACTACCCTGAATTTTTCAAAGGAAGCGATTTTATATTGCCTTACCAGTTCATCCCGCTGGGTATCGCTGATGGCTACGATAGCAGAAGATTTTTTCGCCAGGTAACGTTCTGTATTGATAAAAAATTTGGTACGTGCAGAGTTAAAATAGGAGTGAAAGACATGACCGTGGAAAGTATGAACGATTACGGGCACCTTGCAGGCAGAGGCAGCCAGCCTTCCCAGGACGCCCGGTTTGGCCGCATGTGTATGAACGATATCAGGTTTGTAGGAGCGGATGAGTTTTTTCAATTCACGGTAGGCCAGGTAATCAGGTGCCGGGCTGATTGCCCTGCCCATACCCTTGATGGTAACATATTGTATACCCAGGTTATCAGCCAGGTAAGCTGCACTTTTTTCATGTGATTCTTTTTCTCCCACTACGAGCATGGTATCAAACTCAGGAGACATATAACGGGTGAGAAGGGTAGCATTCAGAACAGGGCCGCCCACAGCCAGGCGGTTCAGTATACGGAGCACTCTTGGCATATGAACAAAATTGCAGGAAAAATATTTAAATCAGCGTGAGCATAATAGGAGTTAAAAAGAACTTTCAGCCCAGGCGGCAGATACAACTGCTTTTTATAAATTTTCCTAACGGATTCTGAGTAAATTCGCCCGGTGCAGTATTTAACTACGTGGGACCTAATTCTTGCTCCAATATATCTTTTGGTGCTTGGACTTATAGCCAAGCGTCACAGGGATAAAAAATACCCCAAGGGTCATCCCCTGCATACTTATTACCTGCCCGGCCTCTGGGTTAAATTCGGAGGCGCGATCTTCATTGCGCTTATCTACCAGTTTTATTATGGCTTTGGCGATACATTCAACTATTTTGCCCACAGCCAGATCATTAATTCAGCATTGGATGATTCAGTTTCCAACTGGTGGCAATTACTGAACAGGGCACCTGTTGACCAGAATCCGGAACTATATAAGTACACTTCCCAGATGTTCTGGTACGAAGACCAGTCATCGTATATCGTTGCAGTGATCGGGGCAATCCTGGGTCTCCTGAACGGAACCACCTACATCCCGATCGCTCTTCTCTTTGCCTATCTTTCATATACCGGTATATGGGCCATGTTCAAAACATTTACGAACATGTATCCCAAACACCAGAAACAACTGGCCATTGCCTTCCTCTTTATTCCCAGCACCTTCGTATGGGGTTCAGCAGTCTTCAAGGATACGGTTTGTATGTTTGGTCTTGGATGGATGGTTTACAGTGCTTTCAGGATCTTCATCAACCGTGATTTTTCCATCAAAAATTTTTTACTTCTGGCATTTAGCTTCTATATCATTGCCATTACTAAACTTTATATCCTTTTATCCTTCCTGCCAGCCATCGTTCTTTGGATCATGCTGATGTATTCACACAGGATCCGTTCTACGGCTATCAGGTTCCTGGCAAGAATCGGAGTTGTTATACTGGTTGCTGTAGCGTTTCTATTGTTCTCACAACAATTCTCCAATGAGCTGAACAAATACTCACTGGAAAATATCTCCAAAACAGCGGAGACAACAAGAACTTACATCGGGGCTGTGTCTGACAGGGAAGGGGGGTCTAGTTATGACCTTGGGGAGTTTGACGGATCTATACAGAGCATGTTACTGAAATTTCCACAAGCTGTAGTTGTAACATTATTCAGACCTTTTCCATGGGAGGCGGGAAAGGGAATCGTTTTCCTTTCTACGATCGAAGCACTGATCTTTCTATATTTTACGTTTTGGGTCTTT
>CBDUBK010000102.1:0-6959 GCA_965365375.1 uncultured bacterium
TCAAAATGTCCATTTTCAGAGGAAAGGCTGGAGATGCTGTAACCGCTGATCTCAGAAAAAGCGTAATTTTTTGTTTTGCCCAAACCATAATAGCCGGTTATGAGAATGGAAGCACCATCAATAACGATTCTTATGGCTTTCTTTCTTAATTCATACAAAATCCATAGCCACACAAAGGCGAGCAACGGCACCAGTCCTAAAAGCAAAAACTGTCCATTTGCAAAATAGACCACGGCAATTATCATTGCTGTGATCAGCAACAATAATACAGCCTGGAAATAAGACCTGGTCCAAAACCCGGACCTGAGAGTATGCATCGGGAAAATTAATAATCCAGTTCGAGGCGCAGCCTGTCCTTTAATTCCTTTACCAGCGGGTATTGTTCAATAATTTTCTGGTACTGCTCACGGGAAGAAAGCGGGATATCTACCTGGATTTTTTCCTGCTGGCCTTCCACTATGGTAATTCCAAACTGCAGTTGTTTATTGCAAAGCTTCTGCTGCAAAAATTCTGAAACCTTTCCTCTTTCAAAATCAAGGAATTTCTGGTTGATATTATTATTGACGATGGCTTCAAAATGGTTGCTGTCGCGAATCACAAGTTCAGCTACCTCAAAACTCTGCCAGGCCGGGTTTTTTTTGACCTTGAGTTCTTCGATATATAAATTCCAGGCAGACTTCAGGCTCTCCATTTCAAGTGGAACATCCTGCACTTCTTCGGTGCAGTTCTCTTCCTTGATCTTTTGCCTTAATGAATCGAGGGATCCCAGCTTAGCCTTTCCTGTTTTGACAGCCGCTGGTTTTACAGCTTTTTCCTGCACATCGGCTTTAATATCCTCTTCAACTTTTGTTTTGGGCAGAACCTGCGGGGCCGCTGTTTCTATGATCAGTTTGGCTTCCTCCCGGACAGGCATTTTCACCTCCTGCTTTGGTCCCGGCTTAACGGTTGGCTTAGGCTGTGATGCAGGATGTGTTGCTATAGGTTGAATGTTGCGGAAGGGAATAGACCGCGCAGCTTCAGATTGTTTTTTTTTCTCAATGCCACTGCCATTTGAAGTCAGTTGCAAAGCCTGGCCAAGGTAACAAAGCCTGATCAGCGCCAGCTCTACATGAAGTCTTTTATTGCGGGCGGAACGGTAACCGATTTCCGCTTCATTCAAAATATTAAGTGCCGATACCAGGTAACCGGCATCCGTTCTCCTTGCAGTTTCAACAAATCTTTGTTTGAAACTTTCCACCACTTCCAGCAGTTTGGAAACTCTTTCGTCTTTGCAGATCAACAGGTTCCTGATGAATTCGGAAAAGCCGTTGAGCACCATGTCTCCTTCGAAACCTTTTTTATCAATGTCATCATACAATAACATGGCACCGGCAAGGTCCTGGTCGAGCATACAGTTGATCAGCCGGAAATAATAATCTGCATCAAGTATGTTAAGGTGTTCAATGGTATTCTCATATGTTACTTCACCATTGGTAAAGCTCACGATCTTATCCAGGATACTCAGCGCATCACGCATACAGCCTTCGCTTTTCTGAGCAATGAGTTGAAGTGCTGTATCCTGGGTTTTAATACTTTCTTTATTGGCGATGCCTTCCAGGTGATCAACGGTATCCTGGAGGGTAATCCTTTTAAAGTCGAAGATCTGGCAGCGGCTCAGGATCGTTGGAAGGATCTTATGTTTTTCTGTTGTTGCCAGGATAAAAATCGCATAGGATGGAGGTTCTTCCAGGGTTTTCAAAAATGCATTGAAAGCCGCTGAAGAAAGCATGTGCACCTCGTCAATGATATAGACTTTGTACTGACCGGCCTGCGGGGCAAATCTTACCTGTTCCACCAGGCTGCGGATATCATCCACAGAATTATTGGAAGCGGCATCCAGCTCATGAATGTTCATGGAAGTGCCGTTATTAAAAGAAACACAGGAATTACAGGTATTGCAGGCTTCTCCTTCAGGGGTTTGGTGTTCGCAGTTGATGGTCTTGGCAAGAATCCTTGCACAGGTGGTTTTTCCCACACCCCGTGGACCACAGAATAAAAAGGCATGTGCCAGCTGCTGGTTTTTGATGGCATTGCGGAGCGTTGTGGTGATATGCTCCTGGCCCACTACGGTATCAAAGGTCTGTGGCCTGTACTTCCTGGCCGATACTACGAATTTTTCCATAACACGGCTGCAATCTAAACAATCCGGGAAATCTGCCTGACACAATATATCCCCAGAATTTTGTGATGATCAGGCCATCCAATTTTTTCATTAATTGATGATAATCAAGCCTGGTTGCAATGACAAGGTTTTAGAATACGTGCATTTTCCAAACCTTGCATCATCTGTTCAATTCAGCATGGGATGCCTGTGAAATTCTTTTGTCCGGTCAAAAAGATAACGGTACGTAGTGAGTTTGCGGCTTACTGCTACATCCCCAATACCCTGTGCCACGTTCAGCATTTTAGGATTAAAATCACCGATCCACTGCATTTCATATTCAGTGTATTCAAATGAATCCTGCTTTACTGTTTTATAAGCTTCTCCTACTATAAAAGCATCAATGCCCTTGCCCTGGTATTCGGGAATGATCCCAAATACAAGGCCTGTGAATTTTTTGCAGGGCTTTGTTTTTTTTACCCACAGGAATTTTAGTTTGTGAAAAAGATCAAACCTGCCGTTCAAATGTTTGAACCACTGGTTCAGGTCAGGAATATTCGTGAAGATACCGATGGGCTGTTCATCCTTATAGGCAAACCACACGATGCGTTCATCCATCACCGGTTTCATTTTATTGAACATTACCATTACCTGTTCCTTCTTCATTTCCTTCAGCCCACCATGGCCTGCCCAGGCAGCATTATACACTTCGGCGAAATCGGCGGCATATTTTTCAAGCTTTGATTTTTCGATCTGCCTTACGCTATAGGCCGGGTCTTTTTCGTAATGCGCATGCCTTTCAAAGATCTTATTGCTAAGGAGTTGCTTCGGATTCATACCAAGACATATCTGGTGAAAGAAAGCTTTGAATCCATAATGTTCAAATAATGCCTGGTAATATGGCGGATTATAATTCATGCCATATAAGGGTTCCTGGAAACCATCCACCACAAGTCCCCACCAGCGGTCGCGCTCACCAAAATTGATGGGACCATCCATAGCCTCCATTTCATTTTGCAGCAACCAGTGCCTGGCAACATCAAATAACATATCGGCGGCATCCTGGTTATTGATACAATCAAAAAAACCAATGCCTCCCACTTTTACATCATCCCCTTTGTTCCTGTATTTTTTATTGGTAAATGCAGCAATGCGGCCGATCAGTTCTCCTTTCTCATTGCGCAGCAGCCACCGGTTCACCTTACCGAAGCGGAAGGTTTTATTTTTTTTGGGGTCAAATACATCGTTGATGTCTTTGTCGAGTGGCCGGATATAATTGGGATTGCCCTGGTTGATGAGCACATTCACCCTGATAAAATCTTTGGCTGCCTGTGTATCCCTAACTTCTGTCAGCTGCATGGTGCCAAAAGTAAATGAATAGACTGATTTACCTCGGGCCTTAAACGAAGATGCCGCCTTTGAATCAGGCGGCATCTTGAAATTTTATAAAAACATTTTTTCTATCAGCTTGCGGTCATGATCATACACATCCTCGCGGAAATTCAGCTGGCCTCTTTCATCCACCCAGGCTGTGTAATAGGTGATCACTACAGGAACCGGGTCCTTGAGCTTCACAAATTTTTCAGTACCTGCGTTCATCGCGGCGTTGATCTTTTCCGGTGTCCATTCCGGCTGTTCTTTTAACAGGTAATTCGCCATTTTTTCCGGTTCCGCCAGCCTGATACATCCATGACTGAAAGCCCTTTTGTCTTTTTTGAACAATGATTTGGAAGGAGTATCATGGAAATAAATATTGAAGCTGTTGGGGAAAAGGAATTTCACTTTGCCAAGAGCATTGCCGGGACCAGGCTTCTGCCTGATCGATGGCAGGTCACCTTCGGAACCTGTCTGCTCCATATTCTGGCTGGCCAGGTAGTTCGGGTTACTGGCCATGGCCGGCAGGATCTCATTTTTCACAATACTTGGAGGCACATTCCAGTGCGGGCTGAAGACCACCTGGTTAAGGTCACCGTTAAACATCATGGTATTATGTCCTTCCTTACCTACAACCACTACCATGTCAAAAGCTTTTTGTTTGCCTTCATACATGTGCAGCATAAATTCAGGGATATTGACCAGTACCAGCCGGCCACTCGGTTCCGTGGGCATCCAGCGCATCCTTCCCAGGTTCATGAGGATCTGCTGCACTCTTTGTCCGGCTGTTACATTCAGGTCTTTGACCAGGTCGGGAGTGACCACACCATCAGGAGTATATCCAAACATAACCTGTGCTTTTTTTACAGCCATTTCCGTAGTGTCATTAAATACCCCGGTAGTGTCACCGGCAGGCAATTCACCTGTTACCTGCAATCTTTTTTTGAGCAGGGCCACGGCCGGATCTGTACTTCCTTTTTTCAAAGATTTTTTAATGCCTGTGATCTGTGGCCAGCCACCTGACCTGGCGATTGTATAATAACGGCCCAGTTGTTCTTTCAACAGGCGGTAACGCTCATGCACATCCTCGAAATATTTATCGTCCTTATGTTTTTTGGTTAAAAGCGAGTCTGCAAGCAGCATGGCATCCTGTTTTTTGAAAGGAACAAAACGTTCCATTTCTTTCCGCTTCACATAACCATCCTCGAAATTACTCAGCATGTACATGAGGAAATGCTGGGTAAGAGTGAGTTCGGTATTGGTGAAGGATTCTGAAGCACTGGCCCTGAGATTTTCTTCTGAAATAAGCGCTTCCATTCTTTTCTGGAGTGCCTTGTCTTTTAACGTGGTATCGTTTTCATAATTCGCCGCGTAATCATGCAGGTTCCAGAATCCAAGTGCCTGTTCTGTCAGACCATCTTCACTGAACCAGGCAAACTGGTAATTACGTGTATTGTAAAAACTCCGCATGCGACGGCTGATCTTTTCGTCCAGTTTTTTTTCACTGATGAACTTTTCCATTTCCAGGCTGTCGAAAAACAGGGTGGAATAGGAATTGGCTTTTGAAATACTGTAATCTCTTTTACTGACTTTTTTTTCTGATTCGGCTTTCGAACTGTTTCCTTCCTGCCCATCCCCGCTGTTGCAGGAGGCCAGAATTAAAATGGCAAGGCCATACAAAAAGAATTTCTTCATATGGATGAGATTTACAAATCACATGCCTTTAATTGCAGGCTTCGTTTACCTGCCGGCCAGCGGATGTTTTGAAAATTTTAAGAAAAACTGTGGAAGATTAATCACTGTTTTACCGGGAGGTTTCACGCAAAGACGCCAGGTACGCAAAGAAATAAGGCAGGGAATTCAAAATTGCGTCTATATTTCTTTGTGCTTTGTCAGCCGAAGCTTCAGCGAAGGCTGGCCTTTGCGTGAAACGCTCACTTGGAATTTCATACAAAGACACCAGGTACGCTAAGAAATAATGCAGGGAATTCAAAATTGCGTCTATATTTCTTTGTGCCTTTGCGTGAAACGCTCACTTTTACACTCATTAAATTATTTAATATGTCGAAGTGCAATTTCAGCATCAGCTTTAGCGGAACACCGGATGAAGTATATAATAAAGCCAAGACCGCGGTTGAAAAACAGGGAGGCAGTTTTTCCGGCGACCAGTCCGGAGGCAGTTTCCAGATCAATGTTTTCGGTAATATCAGCGGTAGCTATACAGTTTCTGGTAACCAGCTTGAAATCGCAATAGAAGACAAACCAATGATGATTCCCTGTTCAGCCATAGAAAACGTGCTGAAAAGCCAGATCGGTGGATAAAAGGCCAAAATCAAATTGGCAATTTACCCATGCCCCCTTACCTTTGCAGCCGAAATTGAAAACCCTTTATTTTAAAGGGTTTTTACAGCGAAAAATCCTCTTTTAAAAGCTAAATATGGCAAAAGTCGGTAAGGTAAAACAGATCATCGGCGCCGTTGTGGACGTACAGTTCGAAGGCAGCCTTCCTGAAATCTATAATGCATTGGAAATAAAAAGGGAAAATGGCGACACCCTGGTACTCGAGGTGCAGAACCACCTGGGTGAGGATAGTGTACGTACCATTGCCATGGACGGTACCGAGGGTTTGACCCGCGGTGTTGACGTGGTTGACACCGGTGCTCCCATCACCATGCCTGCCAGTGACAAGATCAAAGGCCGTTTGTTCAATGTAACCGGCGATCCAATTGATGGTTTGCCCCCCGTTCCTAAAGTTGGTGGACGCCCCATTCACTCTAAACCCCCTGCATTCGAAAACCTTTCGACTGCTTCTGAAATTCTTTTCACAGGTATCAAAGTAATTGACCTGATCGAACCTTATTCCAAAGGTGGTAAGATCGGTCTCTTTGGTGGTGCGGGTGTAGGTAAAACTGTATTGATCCAGGAGCTAATTAATAATATCGCGAAAGCATATGCGGGTGTATCTGTGTTCGCAGGTGTGGGTGAAAGAACCCGTGAAGGAAATGACCTGATGCGTGAGATGATCGAAGCAGGTATCATGAACTATGGCGATGCTTTCAAACACAGCATGGAAGAAGGCGGATGGGATCTTTCCAAAGTGAATATGCAGGACCTGGCGGAATCAAAAGCCACCTTTGTATTCGGACAGATGAATGAACCTCCCGGTGCACGTGCACGTGTGGCTCTTTCCGGTCTTACCATTGCAGAATATTACCGTGATGGTGATGGAACTGGTAAAGGACGTGATATCCTTTTCTTTGTTGATAATATCTTCCGTTTCACCCAGGCAGGTTCAGAGGTATCAGCCCTCTTGGGCCGTATGCCTTCAGCGGTAGGTTACCAGCCAACACTGGCAACTGAAATGGGACTGATGCAGGAGCGTATTACTTCTACCAAGAACGGTTCTATTACTTCCGTACAGGCGGTATATGTACCCGCGGATGAC
>CBDUBK010000103.1:0-6941 GCA_965365375.1 uncultured bacterium
CCTGATCTTTTCCTTTGGTGCTTCCATCAATTCAATGGTGGCCCTGATGGCATCCGGCATATACATCATGGGCAGGTAGGTATCCTTCTCCAAAAAACTTTTATATTTTTTATGCGCCAGTGCTTCATGGTAGATCTCCACAGCATAATCCGTTGTACCACCACCCGGAGCTGATTTGTATGAGATAAGTCCCGGGTAACGAAGGCTCCTCACATCAACACCGTATTTGTTGAAAAAATAATTGCACCAGAATTCACCTGCGTATTTGCTGATGCCATAAACCGTAGTTGGTTCGATAATGGTTTTCTGCGGACAGTTTTGTTTGGGTGAGGTTGGTCCGAAAACCGCGATGCTACTGGGCCAGTATACCTTGCTGAGTTTTTCTTCACGGGCGATGTCCAGCACATTGAGCAAACCCTGCATATTGAGATGCCAGGCGAGGTTGGGGTTTTTTTCACCGGTTGCGGATAAGATAGCAGCCAGCAGGTAGATCTGTGTAAAGCCCTGACGGATCACCTGTACATGAAGCATTTCCTTGTTCATCACATCCAGGCTGACATATGGACCGGTACCGTGTAAAAGTGGATTTTCTTCACGGAGGTCCGAAGCGGTTACGTTGGCTGCACCATAGATCTTCCTGAGTGCAAGTGTGAGTTCCACACCTATCTGCCCGGAGGCGCCGATTACAAGTATTTTCTCTTTCATATTGCGGTGCAAAAGTAGGAAGTTCGGAGATCAAAATGGAATGTCGTGAGTCGGTAGTCGGTAGTCGAAAATTTACCGCAAAGAACGCAGAGGACCATCCTTCGCTAAAGCTATGGCTGGTAAAAACGCAAAGAAGACGCAAAGTAAGTTCGAATATTCTTTGCGTCTTCTTTGCGTCTTATAATTTTGAGCTTAATGTAAGTGGACCCTTTGCGATCTTTGCGGTTCCTTCATTTCGAAATAAGAAGGCTTTCCTGCCGAACCCAAATCGTCGAAGATTCATCTTATCAACCTATGCTCATACGCATACTTCACCAGCCCGATCACGCTGTTGGTATTGGTCTTGCGGAAAATATTCTTGCGGTGGGTTTCAACTGTTCTTTCACTGATGAATAAGGTTTCTGCGATCTGCTTATTACTGTATTCTTTTTCGATCAGCCTGATAATTTCTGTTTCCCTGTCAGTCAGGTGTGCTTCATCCGATTCTTTTTTGCGGTTAGAAGTTCTTTCCAGTTCGGTTAAAACCGCTTCACTGAAATAGATCCCTCCCTTTGCTATTTTTTCAATAGCGGCCAGCAATTCTGTTTTGCCGATATTCTTCAAAACATATCCGGAGATATCGGCTTCGTTGATCATTTCATTTACCACATCACCCTGGCCATCCATGGAAAGCGCCAGGATCCTGATCCGGGGAAATTCTTTTCTGACCTGCTTTGCCAGTTCATTTCCTGAAAGCCCGGGCATCTGCACATCCGTTAATAACACATCTACTTTTTGCTGGCGAAGTTTTTCAATAACTGTAGCAGGATCAGTAGTGGCGAAGGCGAATTCATAACCTTGTTCTCCTTTCAGCAGGGACATCAGCCCGTCAATTACAATCTGGTGATCATCTACGAGGGCCAGCGAGATTTTGTGCATATTCAACTGAAAATATAAAAAAATATCCAGAACATCTTACCCTACCGGTACATGTAAGGCCACCAGTGTGCCCCTGGACGGAGTGCTGTCAAAATCAACTGTGCCTTTCAGGTATTCCACTCTTGTACGGATGTTTTTCAAACCAATACCTTCAAATTTTGACCGGTCGTTGATATCGAAACCATGCCCGTTGTCTTCTACCGTGGCTGTGATCTCTGTTGCTTCCCGGATCACGGAAATATCCAGGGTGTCAGCTCCTGAATGTTTGATCACATTGTTCACACATTCCTGGATCACACGGTACAATACGGTTTCCGTATTGGAGTCCAGCCTTTCATCAAGACCTTCAGTATACAGATGCACTTTAAGGGCCTTGTGATCCAGCTTGTCAATAAATTCACGGATGGCAGATGCCAGGCTGTTTTTCAGAAGAGCATTCGGCATCATGTTGTGCGATACAGCCCTGACTTCCTTACAGCTTTCATCAACCAGGGAAATGATCTTATCAAAAGTAATTTTCTCATCTTCTGTTTTGAATTTTACTTCATGTTTATATGCTGAAAGGTTCATTCTTGCTGCGCTCATCATCTGTCCCACGCCATCATGAAGGTCTTTGGCTATACGCTGCCTTTCCGCTTCCTCCGCTTCCAGCACCGCTTTGGTCGCCAGTTCCTGCTGTTTCAATACAGCTGCCTGCATCCTGGCTTCCTGTTTCAGGCGGTAACGCCTGTAATAAGAAAAGGCAAGTAAAACACCCAGTAATAGTATAGCACCCAGGAAACCAATGATCACATTACGACGTGTTAACTGGAGCTGCCTGTTCGTGATCTCCAGTTGCTGGATCTCTGATTGTTTTTGAAGGGTATGAAGATTTTTTTCCCTTTCTGTAGAATCCAGTTTTTGCTGGAGGATGATTTCATTCTGGTCCTGTATCCGGATCCTGTTATTGGCAATCTCAAGATCCGCTACAGAAAGAGCCAGCCTGTTTTGTGTGAGGTCAAACAGGCTTTTTTGGATCTGCAATTGCTGGTTGCGGATCTCCAGTGCTTTAATATCATTATCCTTGTGAAGCAGTGCTATTTCCTGCTGCTTCTTCTCCGTTTCATACTTCACCTGCATGTCACGCAGTGATTTGATATTGGCTTCATTCAGCAATACATCTTTTTGTGAATTGAACTGTGATGCAAACTGCAAGGCCTGTTTATAATCACCCGATGCCGCATAGTATTTCGACTCAACCTCGTAGATTGTTTTCAGGTGTTCCTTGTTCTGTGTTTTTTTGGTAAGCAGGCTGGCGCTGTCAATCATATTGCGGGCTGAAGCCAGCTGTTTTGTTTCAATCAATGAATGAGCGGCTGAAAGGTAGATGGAAGCCAGGCTCCTGCTATTGTTGATCTTCCTGTAAATATCAATCGACTCCATGAAATAAGGAACCGCGAGGTCATGCATCTGCTGGCGGCTGTACAATTCACCGATATTGGCTTTCACCAGTCCCAGTTGCCTCAGGTCATTCACATCGGTATAGATCTGTTGCGCCTGCATATAATATTTCAGCGCTTCACTATATCTTTTCTGGTCACCATGGATATTGGCGAAATACTGCAGGGTGATGGCCTGGCCATTGCGGTCATTCAATTGTTTCTGGATGGCGTATGCTCTTTCCTGGTAGGCCAGGGCCTGCGCATAATCTTTCTGGCGGAATGATATGGCACCGAGATAATTATTGGTGATGGCAATTGAGGGCAGGTCATTCAGCTTTTCATATTGCTGAAGGGCAAACAAAAAATTGGAAACTGCTTTTTCATAATCACCCAGGTCTTTGTAGATGAAACCGATATTATTATAACTCATCGCAATGCCGGAAACATCATTGTTCTCCTGGCGCAGCTGCAAGGCCTGTTTATACAGGTTCAAAGCCTTACCATAATCTCCCAGCTCTATATAAATATTGCCTTCATTGTTGAGGGCAAATGCCATGTTCTTTTTATCCTTCAGTCGCGATGCATATTCATAATAATTTTTGAAAGCCACAATGGCCTCAGGGTATTGGGCTTTAAAATAACGGGCATAGCCGATTGAATTGCTGGCGGCTGCTTTCCAGAAAAAAAATGGGCGGCTGTCAGGAAAATTCATCACGAGCTGGCCGTAATGAATAGCTGAATCCATGATGGAGGAGCGGAAAGCTTCTGCCAGGTGGGCCAGTGTTTTTGCCTTGGAAGAATCTGGTAAATTGAGCCGGAGCTGACGGTGCAGGCTGTCGATCTTTCTCTGCTGCCCTGATGCTGCCATTCCAAGGCAGAGGATGCAGATTAAAAAGCAAATTCTCATATACACTATGAAGATGCAATATTCAATACATCTTTCATAGAAAAGATACCTTTTTTATTTGAGATGTATTCCGCTGCCAGTATGGCTCCCAGGGCAAAACCCTTGCGGCTGTGGGCCGTGTGAATGATCTCGATATCGTCAACTTCAGAATGGTATTTCACAAAATGGGTCCCGGGCGCAGGATCTTCCCGGATGCTTTCAATGGGTAATTGCCCCGGTGAAGGTACTGCCTCGTTGATCCAGCCTTCCAGGCCAGGTATTTGTGAGATCACCTGTTCGGCCAGGGTGACCGCCGTTCCGCTGGGTGCATCCTTTTTCTGGGTATGATGGATCTCTTTAATGGAAACAGAATATGGAAGGGATGCCATCAGCCTTGCAAGGATGGTATTGATCTCGAAAAATATATTCACCCCGATACTGAAATTGCTGGCATGTAAAAAACTTCCGTTGAGTTCCTGGCAGCGCTGTTTTGCAATGGGCAATTGCTGGTTCCAGCCGGTTGACCCGCTCACCACGGGAATACCATATTCAAGGAGCCTGATTACGTTTTCATAAGCACTGTCCGGACCTGTGAATTCTATTGCTACATCAGCACTGGAAATATTTTCTTTCGTGAATTCACTGGTATTATCAATATGAATGCGCAATACAATTTCATGTCCCTGTTCCGTTGCCAGTGATTCAATCATCTGTCCCATTTTGCCGTAGCCGATCAGTGCGATTTTCATAGCCACGAATGTAACGAGGATAATACAAATCCTTTGAACCAGGACGAGTGCTTCCTGCCATTTGCCGATTAAAAAAATGAGATTGTTTATTTGAAAGCGAATACCAGGCTTACACCAGTGGTGCCGGCCATCTGGCTGGGTCCCATTTTGAATTTCAAACCCAGGTCGGGTGTTACGTCAAAACCTTTGAGATGGGCATCAACAGTTGCATCAAGAATGTTCAGCCCCCAGAGAAGAATGAAAACAAGTACAGAGTAATCTATATTTCTTCTGAACTCATCCCGGTAGGAGCGTAGCGCATTGGGATCAAGCGGCAGCAATTCAGGTTTGATCTTGGGATAAAAACTTGAATCGGGGGGATTGGCCTGTGCTGCTATCTTAGCTTTATAAGCAAAACGCAGGTCGCCGTAATTGGTGAGATTGTAAACAAATACACCTCCCGAAACACCCAGTGCCGCATATACGATGGGCACCTTCCAGTATTTTTTATTATATATCTGCCCGAGTCCGGGAAGAATAGCCGACCGGATAGCAGCTTTACGTGGTGAATGGGTTCGCATTACAGCCTGCACTTCCGCTGCATTGGGAATGGGTTCTGCCACTTTCGGGAGGGAATCCCCGGGAATAAAAGGTTTGGTGGTATCAACCGGGTTATAAGGTTTCAGTGAATCCTGCCCTTTGGCATATACCACGGATAAAAGAACAATTCCGAAGCAGATGATATGTCTTCCAGTCTTATTCAATGTTCACATTCATTTGATCCAGTAATTTATTCAGCTCTTCGAGGGAATAATAATCAAAGGTGATCTGGCCGCTGCCATTTTTACTATGCCTTAATTTGACACGGGTGCTGAAATGGGAAGCCAGTTTATCTTCTACTTTTTTATATCCCTCAGGCAGGGCAGGACCTGATGATTTTTTGCTTTCCTTTTGCTTGTAAAGGCTTCTCACCAGGTTTTCTGTCTGTCTTACAGAAAGTCCCTTGGTTTTGATCTCGTCGAAAATGTATAATTGCTGGTCGATCTTGTCTACATTGATCAGCGCTCTTGCATGTCCCATGCTGATCTCTCCATTGCGGACGGCCACCTGGATATCCGGTGGTAATTTCAATAACCTGATATAGTTGGTAACGGTGCTTCGGTCCTTGCCCATTCTTTCGGCTACCTGTTCCTGGGTATGATCTAATTCTTCCATCATACGTTTATAACTCAGCGCGATCTCCATGGCATTAAGATCTTCACGCTGGAGATTTTCAAGGAGAGCCAGCTCCAGTAATTCCTGGTCATTGGCCTGGCGGATGTATGCAGGAATATCTTTAAGTCCTGCAAGTTTTGCTGCTCTCAGTCTTCTCTCACCCGAGATCAGCCTGTATTTATTTCCATGAAGTTTTGATACGGTAATGGGCTGGATAATATCATGCAGTTTGATAGAGCCTGCGAGTTCCTGCAGCGCATTCTCATCGAAATCACGACGGGGCTGCTTTGGATTGGTTTCAATATTCTCAACGGGCAGTCGCATCACCCCGGTAACGGCTTCAACAGCCTGTGGCTTCAGCTGCCCCGCTGTATTTTTCAGGTCGGCATCAATATTCTGGAGCAGCGACCGGATACCTTTTCCCAGGGCGTCTTTGTTTTGTTTTGGATTCGTCATTTTATCAGTTCAAAGTTCAAAGTTGAAAGTTCAAAGTCGGGTCGCTCAGAGAACAGGGCTTCTTAAATGACACCGGATACCCTCAAAGATATTTGTCTGGGTTGTTAATCATATGAAAAATAAGCTTTCTTACTTCCGAATTGAGGGCAAATAATTCATCATGTGTTTGCTTTTCGATGTATTCACAATCACAGGCAAAATCAATCCAAACTTCAGTTTCGGTATTCTCTGACTCGCAATCTGACAATTTTGATAAGAAATGCGCCTTATACCTTCGTCGCCTGTAAGCTTCTGCAAAATTAGAGCAAACAGACCTGGATGACCTTCTTATTTGACTGGTTAACTCATATTTTTCTTCTGCAGGAAAGTCCTTGGAAATTCGGAACAACTGCATAGCAAGCTGGTAAGCCTTTTTAAACAGTGTGAGGTCTTTATAGTCTCCCATTTTTTGATTTAAAAATAGGAGGCGGCACCACAGCAACAATGGGAAAATTACCTTATAAATTGGTGAAAAAACAGAGTCAGTAACGAGAGAATAATACAGCTAAAATAAATTCAGTACCGCGGACACCAACTTTGAACTTTGAACTTTGAACTTTGAACTGTCCTAAA
>CBDUBK010000104.1:0-6899 GCA_965365375.1 uncultured bacterium
ACGGAAACAAAAATACTGATCACCATCAGGCCACCTTACTGGCAAACCTGGTGGTTCAGGTTACTTGCTATATCCCTACTTGCTGCTTCTGTAATATTTTTTTACAGGTCCAGGGTGAGGGTAATGAAAAATCAAAAAAAATTGCTGGAGCTCCAGGTACAGGAAAGAACCGAGAGCCTTGCTGCCATGACGCGTGAAGAAAAGAAAGCGAGGCAGGAAGCAGATGAAGCCAACAAGGAACTGGAACATAAGAATAAGGAACTGGAACAATTCGCATATGTGGCTTCGCATGACCTGCAGGAACCATTGCGGACCATCTCAAGTTTCGTTGAATTACTGCAGGTACAATACAGGGGAAAGCTTGATGAACGTTCGGATAAATACCTTTCTTATATCACCCAGGCTTCAGACCGGATGAAAGTACTGATCAATGACCTGCTGGAATATTCAAGGCTTGGCCGTAAAAAAGAAAGGGCAAAGGTGGATTGCCAGGCGCTGGTAAAAGAACTGATGGTAGACCTTGCCAGGGTGATCACAGAATCAAAAGCTGAAATATCTATTGGTGAATTGCCTGTAATCCAGGCTTACCCTTCAGAACTGAAACAGGTTTTCCAGAATCTCCTTGTAAATGCTATCAAGTTCTCCAGGAAAGACCAGTTACCAAAAATCGAAATCAACGCATACAAAAAAGAAAATCACTGGGAATTTTCAGTGAAGGATAATGGTATTGGCATAGACCCTCAACACAGTGACAGGATCTTCATCATCTTCCAGAGGCTGCATACAAGGAATGAATACGAAGGATCCGGCATAGGCCTTAGTAATTGCCGCAAGATCATTGAAATGCATAAAGGAAGAATCTGGGTGGAATCAAAGCCGGGATAAGGGAGCACATTCTGTTTTACAATCACGGAAGTAAGGAACTAACGGATCAATACCGTGGTGCCCTTTCTTGTATGTATTCTTCCATCAACACCCACACCGCTGGCAACCCATACAAAAGTTTGTGTTGACTGGAGAATGCCGTTGATACGACCGTTCCATCCCAGAATTCCGGAACGGCTTTCGTATAGCAGCTGCCCCCAGCGGTTGAAGATCCTGAAGAAATGAAGTTCTTTCATACCCATCAGGGTTGGGCGCAGGATATCGTTTTTACCATCATCATTAGGTGTGAAGGCAGTAGGCACATAGATCTCCGCGCTTTTTACGGTCTTCACCATCTGGGTATCCACGGTTACACAACCAGTGCTGGTAGTCAGACTGATGGTATAATTCCGGTCTGACGAACTATTGAATACAGGTTTGAAACTGTTCACATCATTGAGATCAATGCCCGGCGACCATACGCAGGTGGTACCGATATTTCTTGCAGACAAACCATAAGGCATGTCAATAATGGCATAAGCTACAGGATAGGTAATTCCAGGCACGGGTTTGTCAATAAAAACAGTTTTTGTTTTGGTGGTTACCCTGCAACCCAGATCACTGAAAAGCTGGGCATGATAAGCGCCTGATAAGTTTGCCCTGTACCTCACAAAATTCGCATTGCTGATGGGAATACCATCGCGGTACCACTGTATGCTGTCAGCAGAAGAGACCCATAATACTGAACTGTCAGGGCTGTCAATACAATAAGCCGCCTTACCGATCAATTCTATGGAATCGATCAGTGAGGCTGAATTGACCAGTACCGTGTCTGTATCCAGGCATCCGCCGCCACCGCTCCTTACGGTAAGAACATAGGTAGTTGAAACATTAGGTTTGGCGGAAGGGTTGGCAGCATTGGGATTACTCAAGCCTGTGGCCGGGCTCCAGCTATATACCAGTCCCGGTTTAGCATTGGCACCGATCCTCACAGGGGTGACCCCGCAATATAGTGTATCCGGTCCGGCCACTGCATGCAGGGTCAATGTATCTAAAAGTTTTGCGTATAAAGTATCTAGACATCCATAACCGTTATACGGTGTTACTTCTACCGCCACAGTAGTACCTGATGGAGGAGGAGGTGTAAATACCAGTGATTGTTGTGAGCCTATGGTCTGGCTGAAGTTGGCATTGAACCAGCTGTAATTCTGGTAACCATAGGGAGCCGTGATGGTAACGGAACTATCTCCCGGGCAATAGGTGGCACCAACGAATTCATCACTGCATTCGGAATTCACATCGATATAGGCATAACCAAAATGGCGCCTGAACGTGCAATCCGCTGTTTTGAAAAATAAACGGATCGTTTTACCGGCATGTCCATTCAGGTTGATGGTTACTGCTGTCCAGTCCTTGCACCAGATAGGAGAACCATCATCAACCGTAAGAGGTGACTGGTAAAATCCTGGAAGGATGGAACCAAAAGGAACAAAACTGAAAGAGGAACAATCGATCAGCACATTATCAGTGAGGTTCATGATCTCCACCTGCATACGCGGCTGCTGGAAAATTTCATGCGTAGGGTCCTGGAACACCACCGCGTAATGATAAATGAGTGAATATACATCCTGCCCGAAAGGGATCGTGAATTCATAAGAGACACCCTCCGCTTCACCACCGCCTGCATCATTTCCGAGGCGGATGGAATTACCGCTGCCATTGGGACAGTTCACTGGAAATCCTCCATAGGGATCCACCATACCGGAATTGGCTGTATACATGGTATGTCTTTCAGGCATGGGACCTGAAGGTTGAAGATTGATCGTATTCTGTCCGCCTACCGCGGCAGTATAACCGGTATAACAAACCCAGGAATCGAAATTTCCTTTTTCAAAATCAATATTGGGAGGACACTGGGCGCCGGCAGTCTGGACGATGAGTAAAAGGCAGAAAAAAAACGCAGCATTGCGATGCGGTGTGAAGTTTCCATGGCAAGTACATGATTTTTGCACCTTTATCCCTTTGTATTTAAAGTTAATGGATTTGATCTTCAAAAAAACTTCCCGGCCGGCCTGTCTGAAAACTATTTTCGGACCGTCTCATTACATTATATACGCTGCCCCGGTTGAATCAGTTGCGGAAGGCAGCAGAAGTTTTTTTAATATATGAATACCCGTATTGGATCTCAACAGGTTAGCTTTGAAAATGCCCGGCTGTCTTGCATTCACGGGATTTGAAATGTATTATTGTACCGTATTGAAATACTAAAAAAACATCAATATCCGTTAAACCTTGCGTGGTGGCATCCATCTATTGACCATCACCAAATAAAACAAGAACCCTATGATGAAGAATTTCCGCCGGATGTCAGTCCTTGCACTGACCGTAGTTTGCATCTTTACTGCCTGTAAAAAAGATGATGCTCCAAAAAACACAGATACAGAAACTGAAGTAAAGACCCACAACGAAGACCAGAACTTCGTATCCAGCGAAATGGATGCGGTGATCAACGAGTCTGTTGTATCACTTGAAAGTGATGGCGCCTTCAGTGGCAAAATGATGGACCAGCAGGATATCAACACCCTTTGCAACGCGGTGGCTGTTGCAGATACTTTTTCAAATCCCTGGAAGATCACCATCACTTATAATGGAAACAATTGCTTTGGTACACATCACCGTACCGGTACAGTTGTACTTTCCATGCCTGCTGGTGTACGCTGGAAAAATGCCGGTGCAGCCCTTACAATCAGTGTGCAGAACCTCGTTGTAAAAAGGCTGAGCGATAATAAGCAGATCAGGATCAACGGAACACAAACCATTACGAATGTGAATGGTGGACTGGCTTACCAGCTTCCCGTTTTGAACAATATCACGCATACTGTCACTGGGAACCTGTCTATCAAATTCGGTGATAATACAGAACGCAACTGGCAGGTGTCGCGTAAGAAAGTGTTCACTTACAACAATGGTGTGGTATTGACCGTACATGGTACAGGCACACAGGGTAACAGCACCCAGCTGGCCGAGTGGGGTACCAACAGGTTTGGAAATGCTTTCACTACCGCGATCACACAACCGTTGGTTTTCCGCCAGGATTGTTCGTTAAGGATCACCAGCGGGGAGATCAAACACCAGGGATTTGCCACATCCACGGTAACCTTCGGACTCGATGCTTCCGGTAATCCAACCGGTTGTCCGGGTACAGGAAATTATTATTTCAAACTCGTATGGAATGGTCCTAATGGTGGCAGCCACCAGGCCATCCTCCCTTATTGATTATTTCAAAATACAAAATATAAAGCCGTCCCATGTGGACGGTTTTTTTATTCTCAGCGCTGATGGCATAAATTCACTGCAAATTTTTATATGCAACGCCTGTTACCGCTACTTGTTTTGTTTTTATGGATGAATGTAAACGGACAAAGCACGAAGGAATTTCCTGAAGCCTTAAAAAAAGAAATGCAGGAACAGGTGATAGCAGCTACCAGGCATGCATGGGCAGGGTATAAACAACATGCATGGGGTTTTGATGATCTGCAGCCACTCACAAAAAATGGGAAGAACTGGTATAAACATTCCATGCTGATGACCCCTGTTGATTCCTATGATACTTTCATTATGCTGGGTATGAAGGAAGAAGCGCAGGAGGCAAAAAAGATCATTCTTTCCCGGTTAAATTTTGATATTGACAATGAAGTGCAGGTGTTTGAAATTACGATCCGGTTACTGGGAGGATTGATCTCCGCTTACGAACTGGATGGTGATAAAAAGTTTTTGATGCTTGCCATTCAACTTGCAGACCGGATGATGCCTGCGTTCAATACACCTACAGGCATGCCCTGGAGATATATTCATCTCCAGACAGGGATGGTGAGGGACAGCATCAACAACCCCGCGGAGATCGGGACCCTGATGCTGGAATATGGCAAACTGGCGAAACTCACAGGAAATCAAAAATATTATGAGCTGGCAAAAAAAGCCATTATGGGTGTTTATGCAAGAAGGAGTGCTTTAGGTCTTGTAGGCATACAGGTAAATGTGATCAATGGTGAATGGGTGAATACGGAAAGCCAGATAGGGGCGTACATAGATTCTTATTATGAATACCTGTACAAAGGCTGGAAATTATTTGGTGATGAAGATTTCCGGAATGCCTGGTATGTGCATGACGCTGCCATCAAAAAACACCTGATTGTAAAGCAGGAGGAAGGCTGGTTCCTGACGCATGTGGAT
This sequence comes from uncultured bacterium, assembly GCA_965365375.1. Lineage (GTDB taxonomy): Bacteria > Bacteroidota > Bacteroidia > Chitinophagales > Chitinophagaceae > Flavisolibacter. The sequence continues at coordinate 5,098 of CBDUBK010000104.1, forward strand.
ATGCATACCGGTAAGGAAAAAAGACCTTATTACGGGGCACTGGATGCCTTTTATGCAGGACTGATCGCTTATACAGGTGATAAGGGCACAGCCATACAAGTGCAAAGAGCTAATTTTTACATGTGGAAACGTTTTGGCATGGAACCGGAGGTCTATAATTTCAAAACTGATACGGTGGTACGCGGGCAATATATTTTAAGGCCGGAAAATATTGAAAGTGCATTTTACCTCTATCGCACAACTGGTGATGAGCAGTATCTATGGATGGGTAAACAGATGTTTGATGATATCGTGAAATACTGCAAACATGAAACAGGATTTGCTTCAATCGCCAATGTTCGAACCATGGAGAAAATGAATTCCATGCAAAGTTTCTTTATCGCTGAAACTTTGAAATATGCCTACCTCTTGTTTGCGCCGGCAAGTAAACTGGATCTGGACGAGTGGGTGTTTAATACAGAGGCGCATCCTTTCAGGAAGGCCATGAATAAAGATTAGAATACTGTCAATCTTTCCCTTTGGATTTAAATCATAAACAGCCTGTTTAGGCTGGTTTTATCTTCACAGATTTCCTTTGTCCATATTTACTTTGAATCTCATTACCCTTTGCCTGTCAAAAATGATGTCTAAATAATACAGGGAATTACCTGTTACCACATATTGAAATTCATATACACTGCCATTTAACACATGGCTTATATACTGCTGTTTCTTTAGCGCCAGGCTGTCAAACCTGCGAATGTTTTTCCTTTTTGAAATGGCATAGACAACCCATATATCCGGATTGCGAAATAGATTGGAATTGATCTGAAGGTCTTGAAAATAGCCTGTGTAGCCGATTTTAAAGTGAATGGTATCACCCTTTTTTGCAGTAATAATTCCAGCTTTCGGTTCAATAAGTCGCAGGTTACTGATCATGCCAGGGTGGTAATATGGATTATAAGAGAAACTATCTTTTGTATAATTGGGTAGTTGGGTCCAGTTTTGATTTTGAGGAAAATGATTTCTTGCAAAATCAGCAGCCGGTGTTAACCAGTAATAATTTTCAAATTTTTTATGATACGATAGCAGCTTGCCCTCCTCGGTTTTTACACACGAACCAGCTGCCCATGTTGCGTCTAATAAATACCAGGCGCTGTCTATCCAAACAGCATTCCATGCATGGTCTGGTCTTCCCGGTGTACCAACCTGGAAATACTCCGTCCTGGCATACCCGGGTATGACCTCTGATTTTAATCCGGCGATCTCGCACATTTTTTTAAAGAGCAGGGAGTAGCCATAACAAACTGCTTTTTTCTTACGTAAGATCCGGTTGATATACTTCATCTCCCAAACAATTTTTTTGGCTTCACAATTCTTATCCGAAATACAGCTGTACGTTTTTGGTTCTTTGTTTACTAAATAATATTTATTATAATATTTGTAATCGTAGCTGATGTTCTCGGTGATCCATTTAAAGATTGCTCTTGCTTTATGCAATTCTTCTGAATAGGGTCCGGTTAAGGCAAGTGTTAAATCATTCAGGTCTTTTTTATACCTGACTGCAGGAGCAAAACTGTCAACCTGTGTAAAGTCTGCTATATTTTGCGACTGCGAAGCAATGGGAAAGAATAAAATAAATATTATGATTCGCATTTGATTACCCAATTTAATTCCGGGAAAACCTGTAATTACTCCCGGCCTTCGATCGCTGAAATCTTATTGTCTTTGGTAATTGTCAGGAGAACTTCTTCTGATTCCTTGCTAAAGTTTAGCCGGTAATGGTATACCCTGCTTTGATCAGGACCATTTTGTTTGTCCAG
>CBDUBK010000105.1:0-6873 GCA_965365375.1 uncultured bacterium
CTTTCCCGCTCTCTAACGGTGCTGATCAGGGTAGAGTTTCTCACCAGGTTCTGGATATAACTGTACATATTATCACAAAAGCGCACATCACGGGAAAGCATAAAGTTGAGTACATTATGCACCAGGAAGGCGGCCTTGGTGCCATCGAGCTGCACCAGGATGCTGTTTTCCATGATCACGATCTCGTTGAAATACATCTCGTATCCCGATAGTTTTGTACGGGAAGGATCGTCCGCATTGAATTTATATCCCAGAGTAGCCTGTTGTTCCAGGTGGCTGATCATTTTTTCCAGGGCATCATACACCATGTAAAGGTCTTTTTCGCTGGCAAATATGTTGGAGTCGTGGTAGAATTCTATCTGTCTGAGGGTGCTGTTCACAGATTCTATATTCCAGAGTTCAACAGAATCAACATGGTTATAATATTCAAGTGACTGCCTGCCGAGAGCATAATATTCATCCGGGTAAATATCCATGCTGAATTTTTTATGCGAGAATTCAGGGAGGTGAAGGATGTTCTTCATCCAGAAATAATATTTGAAAGCGGCTATCTCCCTGAAATGAAAATGATGAAAAATGGGAATATCCTTGCAGAGGTAATACATCCTGCGCTCCTTGAAGCTGTTCATGTATTTTACCTGTCCTACAATGTTTTTCAGGTATTCATCAAAGCGGAAAGATTCGGCCTGCACAAAATTGCCGGTAAAAACAAAAGCATCTGTCTGCAGGTTAAGCAGGCTATCGAGTGAAAGTTTGTATTTCACGCAGATCTTGTACACTTCTTCGAGGCTCAATGCTTTTTCTCCCCGCAGCCGGCGGTAAGCGCTGTCGGTGCTGATATCCAGCAATGAAGCCAGTTCATCAACCATAGGCGTTTCGGGCGCCATTTTATTTTTTAAAAACTGGAAAAGCTGCAGCTGGAGCTGGTGCGCACTCATGGAAAAATTGTTAGTTATGATTGCGGTATTTTTTTCAGCAGGATATTGAAAAATATATTCCTTTGTTTTTCGCTGGTATTACTCAGGATCGTTGCCCTTCGCATCAGCATCTGCAACTGTTCATAAACTTTAGTACACATGCTTTCGTCTCTCGTGATCATGTAGTTCAGAACATCATAACTAAGATACAGGGTCTTTTTATGATTTGCCAGTGCCATGATGGTATTATCTCCCAGCACCACGCGGTTATAAAAGAAAAGAAAATTGTTTTTTTTCATCCTGCTGTTCTCACCGGGAAGGAATTTACATCCAGCTTCTGCCTGGTCACGCAGGTGTTCTACAAGGTCGCGCAATGCATCATAGATCAACCTGATATCTTCTTCCGACTGGAAATACCCGGCTTCCCGGTAATATTCCACCTGGGCGATGGTGCTGTTAATGCATTCCGTATTCCAGATCTCTGTGGAGGGGATGGCATTGTAAGCCTCATTGATTTTCTTCCCGGTTTCTTCCAGGTGAGCAGGCAATAGATTCCCGGAAAAAGGAATTGAGATAAAATCCGGGTGCTGCAAAATGGATTTCATCCAGAAAAAATACCTGAAGGCAAAAAGAGGCCTGAAGAGAAAATTATAAAAAAGCGGTATATCCTTAGTGAGATAAAGCAGTTCTTTGGATTCTGCCAAAGAGAGGTGCTGCAGGTTCTTTAAAATTCCCTCGAGATAACGTTCAAAACTCTGGTGGTTGTTCTCTACCTGTATTGATGTGAATGAAACGGTGTCTGGCCTGGCTTTCAGTATTTCATCAAGAGAAATGGAGTAAGCCTCACAGAGCTGTTTTGCTTCTTCCAGAACCAGGGGTGTTTCTCCCCTGATTCGCCGGTAAGCACTGTCATTACTCACATGCAGCAGTTCTGCCACTGCATCAACCAGGGAGTCATTTGGATGCAGTTTTTCCCGGATCCTTTGAAATAAATATTCCTGTACCTGCTGGCCCTCCATGAAAAACGTTTTGGCAAGCCAATATACTGATTCAGCTACCAGATTTGCAATTTTTGCAAGCCGGGTCCAAACCGTGCTACAATTCAATTATAAAACGGCCTTTGCCAGGATTAGCTTAGAGGTATTCAAAAACTGTTTATGAAAAAGATCCTCCTCATCGTCCTTCTGCTCGCGGGGGGTGATGGGTTTTCGCAAGAAAAAGACTGGTTCATTTCATTATCAACATCATATGTTATCAATGGTCCGGGTTACCAGTTAAAGGATAAAATGCGCCGGCAGTTCTTCAACAGTTATGAAGTTGGCTTCCTGTGGGACCAGGATAATCCTTCAAGGGGCTGGAGGTTCAACCTGATGGCAAGGGGTGGCAGGAGGCTTACATCCAAATTCATGGTGCATGGCCTGGCCGGGCTGGCTGACCAGGGCTGGGTGAGAGGTTACAGCGAATCGGCAACCTTTACTGCCGGAGCAGAAACCCATCCCAACGTAGATTATAAATTATTCGGATTTGCTGCCGGTATGCTGTATTCTCCTGGGAAGGTGAAGGCAGGCATAGCACCAGCTTTATTTCTTTTGGCTTACCAGTTTCATGGAGAAAACAAAAAAAAATCAACTGCACCGGGTGTGAATTTTTCCTTACAGCTTCCTGTAAGTAACCAGGATAAAAACATTGGATGTGACCTGGTATTCGATGCCAATTACGCTGCTCCAATAAAAATGAGCAGGGATAGCGGAGGAAATCATTTATTCCAGCCCGGAAAAATAAATATGATGACAGGTTCTGTTGGACTTGCCTTTACACTCCGCTAAACCAGGATCCTGCCCGGATGTAAACAGCCAAACCTCAATCAAGATTGATCATCATTTAATTATCATGTTATGAGAAATTTATTCATCCTGCTGTTGCTGGCCATTTCTGCTGTTTCCTGCCAGCATATCTACTATGCACCCAATACTGCCAATGCACCCCTGCTGGCCCAGAAAGGAGAAACCCGTATTAATGCACTCTGGGCAGGAGGCATGGATTCTGAATACAACGGGGGCGAACTGCAGTTTGCTCATGCCGTTACCAGGAGTGTGGGGATTCTTGCCAGCGGGTTCAGTGCATCCAAAACAGAAACGGTCTCCGATTTTTACGGAGCTAATGCCCATAAGGAAGATGGCCGGGGTTCTTATGGCGAAGTTGCCGTAGGCCTTTTCAAAACTTTGGATGTTCAAAAAAAATGGATCGGTGAAGTATACCTGGGAACAGGTACAGGAAATGTAAAAAGCACTTATGGCTGGACCGACCGGTCCCATATAGGTTTTTCGAAGTTTTTCCTTCAGCCATCGATTGGTTTCAAAGGGCGTTATTTTGAATTCGCCGTAGTACCCAAACTCAGCCTGGTAAACTGGAAAGTAAAACAGGCTAATATATCCCATACCGATAACCAGGACCACCGGGATGTTATTGAAGCTATCCGTGGAAAGAAAAATTTCATGGCATTCGAACCGGCTTTCATCGTGAGGGCCGGGAGCGAATCAGTGAAGGTACAGGTAGGACTTTCGCTCAGTAATTTCAAGTCATATTCCACATTTACTTCTCAGGATCTTGCTGAATCCGCCAATGCCTGCATCGGCCTGTCCATTAACATCAAATCAAAGAAAAAATAAACCACAGCCGTACCCTTTTGTTTTCTTCCCTCAAGGCTTCAATCCTTAATTTTGCGCTTTTATTGAATTATGCAGACAGCGCATTTATCGGAGCAGGAAATTGTAAGAAGAGAAAAGCTTGCGGAATTTCAGAAACTGGGTATTGACCCTTATCCCGCGGCCTTATACCCCGTAACTCATTATTCAACAGAGATCAAAAACGTTTTCACAGATGAGAATAAGGAAACGTTGAATGATGTTTGTCTTGCCGGACGTATCATGAGCGTGAGGGATATGGGTAAGGCTTCCTTTGCCGAGCTGCAGGATTCTTATGGAAGAATACAGATCTATGTAAGAAAAGATGACCTGGCAAAGGGCGAGGATACCTCCATGTATGACCAGGTCTGGAAAAAACTCCTGGATATCGGTGACTTCATTGGCATCAAGGGTTATGTGTTCCGCACCAAAATGGGAGAAATTTCGGTACATGTAAAAGAACTGACCTTCCTTGCCAAATCTCTGCGGCCATTGCCTATCGTAAAAGAAGCCGAGGGCCAGACCTTTGACGCGGTTACCGACCCTGAATTCAAATACCGCCAGCGTTATGCTGACCTGGTGATCAATCCTTCGGTGAAAGAAACCTTTGTAAAGCGTACCAGGCTGATGAACTCTATCAGGGAATTTCTGAATGACCATGGCGCGCTTGAAGTGGATACACCTGTATTGCAAAGTATTCCCGGTGGTGCGGCAGCCCGTCCTTTCATCACCCATCATAATGCACTCGATGTGCCTTTTTACCTGCGTATTGCCAATGAGCTTTACCTCAAAAGACTGATCGTTGGGGGATTTGACTGGGTGTATGAATTCAGCCGGAACTTCAGGAATGAAGGCATGGACCGTACCCATAATCCTGAATTCACGATTCTTGAATTTTATACTGCTTATAAAGATTACCTGTGGATGATGAATGTGACAGAAAAGCTTCTTGAAAAAGCGGCAGTGGATGTTACTGGCGGCACTGATATTTTGATGGGTGAACGTGCCATTTCATTCAAGGCGCCGTTCAAACGGATCAGCATCTATGAAGCGATTCATGAACATACCGGCGTTGATGTAAGTGAAATGAATGAGGACCAATTAAGAACGCAATGCAGGGAATGGCACCTGCAGGTTGATAATACCATGGGCAGGGGTAAACTGATCGACGAGATCTTTGGTAATAAATGCGAGCACCATTATGTACAGCCCACTTTTATTATTGATTACCCCGTTGAAATGAGTCCGCTTACCAAGAAACACCGCAGCAAACCCGGGCTGGTTGAGCGTTTTGAGCTGATGATCAATGGTAAGGAAATCGCCAATGCTTATAGCGAGCTCAATGATCCCATTGACCAGCGTGAACGCTTTGAAGAGCAGGTGAAACTGATGGAGCGTGGTGATGTGGAGGCCATGTATATCGATCATGATTTTTTAAGAGCCCTTGAATATGGGATGCCTCCTACTTCCGGTATTGGTATCGGCATCGACAGGCTTTGTATGCTGCTGACCAACCAGCCATCCATACAGGATGTGCTGTTCTTCCCCCAGATGCGTCCTGAGAAATTCGGCAATGAACCTGGAGAAAATCAGGATAGCATACATTAGTTTTAAATTTTCTTTGCTTTTAAGGTCAGGTATTTTTTCACCGCAGAGAAATGGAGAAAAGGAGATCTCGCAGAGGGGGTGCAGGGATATTCTTTGCGCAGCGCCAGACATAGCTTTAGCGGAGGCTGGTTCTTGAGTCTTTGCGTGAAATATTCCTGATCCCAAACAATAACACCCCCACGCAAACAGTTCTATACTACGCCAAAATCATTATTTCCATGAAAGCCCTGCTGATTTTTCTTACACTCATAACATTCCTGTCTGCTTCCGCCAGGGAAAAAAAGCTGGTGCATCATGCAAATGGCAAGGTCCAGTACGAATATGAAATGGAAGGTTTTATGTTCGACGGCCGCTTCTCCTGCTATTACGAATCCGGTAAGCTTAAAGTAAAAGGACAGTTCTCCCGCAATAAAAAAACGGGACTCTGGCGGGTATGGGATGAAAAAGGCTTACTCCGCTCTGAAAGAATCTATACCAGCAATCTTGAATTTTCGATCATTAATGAAACGGATTCCACCGGGAACCGTATACGCGTTACCGGTGAAACGGTGAATGTGATTGATAAAAATTCCGGTGTGCCTTTATTCCTGCACCGCTTCCTGCATTCCATCAGCCGGGAAGCGGATGGATCGGGTGAACTTTTTTCAAATGAGGGCATCATGGCGGGAATACTTGGAAAAATTCAATCGGGTGAACTTGCCGCATTCACAGAAGACAGGCTGGTCAATCCCGTAAATATTCCTTCTATCTCTTGCGTAGAAGCCAGGGATGTAGTTGAATTACTGGTAAAAGAAGAGTACAGCTGTTTTGAGGATGAAGGTCCTGCAATGGTGAACCGTGTAATTTCCATCTGCCCTGTTGTGATGGAAAAAGGAAAGCCTAAGGAATTGGGCTGGATCTATGTACCTGACCTCGAAAAAACAGAAACTTTCAGGCCGGTACTGAAAAAGATCCGCGACAGGCAGTATGAATCCCGCATCATCAAGACCACCATCAATACGCCTTCTTCCAAATGGAGAGATGTGGCCAGCCAGGAACACGACCTGCTCCGCCTCATGCTTGTGGAATTTGAAGCCGGTGCCATTATCTATGTGATGGATCAGCAGACGCTGGCTTCCAACTGATCAATCCAGGAAAATATCCTTCATCAGGGATTGTTCCTGATTCACGGCATAAGCAGAGAGATCAGTGATTCCTTCTTCTTTCAATACATCTTCATCAATGAAAAAATTTCCTGTGCAGGATGCCGGGTCTCTTTTCAGGATGTGAAAAGCAGCTTCTCCCACAATCTCAGGTGTTCTGCTCATCTGCATCAGGTAATCACCACCTAAAAGATTTTTTACAGCCGCAGTTGCAATAGTTGTTTGAGGCCACAAGGCATTCGCAGCTATTTTATGTGATTTCAGTTCTTCAGCAAGTCCCAATACAATCATGCTCATTCCATATTTGCTCATGGTATAGGCAAGGTGCTGCGCAAACCATTTTGGGTTGAGATTGATGGGCGGAGAAAGGTTGAGTATATGAGCGTGGGAGGATTTTTTCAGGTGAGGAATACATGCGCGGCTCGTGAAAAAAGTTCCGCGGATCTGTATGCCGTGCATCAAATCAAAACGTTTGGGCTCTGTTTGTTCTGTGGGTGTGAGGTTGATAGCACTGGCATTGTT
>CBDUBK010000106.1:0-6826 GCA_965365375.1 uncultured bacterium
CTTATAACGTAAGCCTTGGCAGCTCCGGGCCTATGTCAGAAGTGGTAGTAACGGCACTGGGTATCCGAAGAAATGAAAGATCCCTGGGTTATTCTACCCAGGAACTCAGTGGTGATAACCTCACCCTCACCAAAGAACAGAATGTGCTGGGCTCTCTTGCTGGTAAAATTGCCGGTGTGCAGGTCGTTGGTTCTTCCGGTGCCTCAATGGGGGGTACACAAAAAATCAATATCAGGGGTATCAACTCTCTTACCGGCAGCAGTTCACCACTGATCGTAATTGACGGAACGCCTATCTCCAATGCAAACTTTTCTGGTAGTGCCAAAGCTGATTATGGTAACCTGGCACAGGATATCAACCCTGAAGACATTGAATCCATCAACGTATTGAAGGGTCCTGCCGCTTCTGCGCTATATGGTTTGCGCGGGCAGTACGGTGTGATCATGATCACTACTAAGAAAGGCAAGATGGGTGCGAAAAAAGTAAATGTGCAGGTCAACTCTGCATTCTCCATCGAACGTGCCGGCAATTTTATGCCGATGCAGAATTTATATGGAGGCGGTGCCAGCCAGGTATGGAGGACTCTTCCCAATGGTCAGAAATATGTAGACATGGATGTTGATGAAAGCTGGGGACCCCGGATGGATGGAACACTTTCACGCAGCATTTTCAGTTTTTACCCCCAGGATCCTGAATACGGGCAACTGACCCCGTTTCTTCCGCAGCCTGATAATATCAGGGATTTTTATGAAACGGGTTCCAACATCAACAACGGTGTTGTGGTAACTGGTGGGAATGAAAATTCATCCTTCCGCTTAAGCTTTAATGATACACGTATCCAGGGTGTTGAACCAAACTCCTGGCTCAAAAGAAACAATTTCGGTTTGGGAGCCGGGCTTGACCTCACCTCCAAACTGAATGTGGCTGCCAATTTCAACTTTGCTACCAACAGTGCACAGCGCCCGACACAGGGATCTGAATATGGCGCCCGCTACATGGTACAATGGTTCCAGCGTAATGTTGACATCAACAGGCTGAAAGAATACAGGTATCCTGATGGAACCATTAAACAATGGAACCTCAGGAGGCCAAGTGCAACTACCGGTGAGATCACCAACTTCGCTTCCAGGTATTGGGACAATCCTTATTTCGAAGCATATGAGAATCTCAACAATGATAACCGCGACCGCTTCTTCGGTGATGTAGGTCTTACATATGAAGTTGTGCGTGGTTTAAAACTGAGTGGTTTTGTACGCGGTGATATGTTCACACAGAACATCGAGGAAAGACAGGCATTTGGCGGAAGGAGAGTTCCTTCTTTTTCAAGTGGTAAATTCCAGAACCGCGAAATGAACTATGAATTCCTGGGACAATACAATAAAGGCTGGGGTGATTTTTCTCTGAATGCCAACCTGGGTGCCAACATTTACAAGCGTAAGTATAATTATCTCTCCATGGCCACCGTGGGAGGATTGTCTGCTCCCGGATTTTATAATATCGATGCTTCCATCGACAGGCCTGCCACCTCTTCTTATCTTTTGAGAAAAGAGATCAGGAGCATGTATGGAATGGCATCTTTTGGTTTTAAGAATACTTATTTCATAGATGCTTCCATCCGGAATGATAATTCATCTACCCTGCCTGAAGCAAACAATTCTTACTGGTATCCATCTCTTTCGGGAAGTTTTGTTTTCAGTGAAGTGATGGGATGGAAACCATTATCGTTCGGTAAGGTAAGACTGAGCTATGCAAAAGCCGGTGCTGACCTGGATCCGTTCAGGACTTCACCATTCTTTGGAATCGGGACAGTTTATTCAGGAACCAATACTTTGTTCGTTCCGGATGCATTGAACAACCCGAACATTGAACCTTCATTTGCGCATTCTTATGAAGCAGGCATCGACCTGAAATTTTTCAATAACCGCCTTGGTGTTGACTTCACATATTACCAGCAGAAAAACAAAAACCAGATCATTGACCTCAATGTTTCCGGTACAAGCGGTTTCAGTGCAGCTATCATTAACGCTGGCCTGATCAGCAACAAGGGTATTGAACTCACGCTGACAGGTTCACCCATCAGGACCAAAAATTTCAGCTGGGAATCCACCTTCAACCTGAGCCGCAACCGCAGCATGGTAGAGGAGATTGGTCCAGATATGAATGTTTATCCTTACGGTTCCACCACCTATTCAAGTGTCACCACTTATCTCAATGCATATGTAGGAAAACCTTACGGAAGCCTGATCGGGCCGACATACCAGCGTGATTCGGCAACAGGACTCATCCTGCTTGATAATAACAACCTGCCTTTATGGACCACATCAACACATGATTTTGGTTCTGTACTTCCTGATTATACAGGTGGTTTCCTCAACACCTTCCGCATTTTTGGTTTTGATCTTTCCGCAATGATCGATTTCCAGAAAGGTGGTCTTTTCTTCAGCCGTTCTCAAATGCTTGCGGTTAGAACAGGACAACATGAGATCACTGCAGCGATCAACGACAAAGGGAAAAATGTACGTGATCCCTTGGTTGATGGAGGTGGAGTGAAAGTGGTTGGTATGAACGCCAATACCAAACAACCTGTAACGGCATATGTAAATCCACAGACCTATTATGGTGTTACCGGCAGAAGGGTTTACGATGACTGGTTATATGAAGCATCTTACATCAAGCTCCGCGAGGTGCGCCTGGGTTATTCATTTGGAAAAAATGTTTTGGGAAGACTGCCTTTCAATTCAGTGAACATTGCGCTGATTGCACGCAACCCGGCCATGATCTGGCAGAAAGCACCAAAAGGAGTTGACCCTTCAGAGAATTCAACCGGTGCGCAGTCGGTAAGCTGGTTTGAATCAGGACAGGCCAATACGGTCCGTTCTTATGGTATCAATTTAAACATCATCTTCTAAACTAAGCCCATGAAAAAGATATATCTTATAATGCTGCTTGCAGCCAGTATGGTAACGGGCTGTAATAAATTCGATTCCGATATCAACAGGAATCCCAACCAGCCAAGCCAGGCTTCTGCCGCGCAATTGCTGGCCAATGCCATGTTATCCCTGCCGGGACTGAGCTCTTCACCACAGGGTGAATTTATGGCCCAGTATCTCGCCGAGACACAATATGTTGGTGCCTCATTATACCCGGAAGGAAGTACCAGTTTTTACGGATGGTATACAGGTCCGCTCATGAACATTGAAACAGTGCTTACAGCAACGGACCTGAATCCTATGCCAACTGCCAACCAGCTGGCCGTGGCAAAAATTCTGAAAGCATATTATTACTGGAATATTACAGACCGCTGGGGTGATGTGCCTTATTCCCAGGCATTGAAAGGCCAGGAAGATTTTACCCCTGAGTATGATACGCAGGAATCCATTTACAATGCGCTTTTTACTTTGCTGGATGAAGCCAATGCACAGATTGTTGCCGGTACAATTACCAGTGATATCATGTACAATGGAGACATGACCAAATGGAAAAAATTCGGCAATACCATTCACATGCTCATGGCTCTTCGGCTTTCAGAGGTGAATGCGCAAAAAGGAACAACTGAATTCAACAAGGCCATGAACAATGGTATCATGACTTCCAATGCTGACAATTTTGTGTTCAAGCACCTTGTAGATGCCAACAACCAGAACTACTGGTATGGCCAGGTAGTGGCACAAAGCAGGGAATGGTGGGCTTTAACCAAAACCCTGGTAAATTATATGAAACCATTGAATGACCCGCGTTTGCCTGTATTTGGCAAACCTGCATTAACCGGTGGTGCTTATGAAGGACTTGATTTTGGAACTCAGGTGGGTATTCCAAATACACAAACTGTTTCATTATTGGGTACAGCTATCTATGCACAGAACGCACCGGTTTACCTGGTAACCTATGCACAGGCTTTGTTCGCCATGGCGGAAGCTGCCAAACGCGGTTGGATTCCCGGTGGAGATGCCACTGCCACCACGCATTACAATTTGGCTATAGAGCAATCTTTCCGCCAGTGGACCGGGGGTACAACAGGCCTGGCAACATACATGGCCAATGCTGAAGTAACTTACAATCCTGCAAGAGCTATCGAACAGATCTCCAACCAGCGTTATGTGCATTTATTCATGCATGGTTATGAAGCCTGGGCTGAATGGAGAAGAACAGGTTATCCCAATAACCTCGTTCAGCCAGGTGGAAAGGCAGTGCCTTTACGTTTGGGCTATCCCGATAACGAAGCCTTCAACAATGCCGATAATTACAACGCGGCTTTGCAGCGCCAGTTTGGTGGTGTGAATACGCAGTATGGCAAGGTATGGTGGGACAAACCTTAATTGGAAGACCGGTTATGATAACTCATAAGGGGCCATTGAAAAATGGTCCCTTATTTTTTAAGCCGGTGTAATTTTCTGCCCTTCTCTGTGAGCACCTCTATCACGCCGCGTGCATGCATATCATTTTTCACCGTGATTGAATACCAGTCAATGGCACCGTCAAATTTTGTTTTCTGTTCGAGGAAACAATCTTTAACCCCATCAACAATTTCAGTGAAAGTGAGGTCCTTCTTTTTTTTGAGTGTATGAAAAATCGCTTTAGAAAAAAGATCATAGGTAGCCTTGTCTATGTTCATGCTCCTTCCTGTATTAGGATTGAGACAGGCCACTTTGGAGGTAAGTGTGTTGGCAGGCATAACGTATGTTTATTAGTTTCAAGCTGCAAGCTATAAGCTTCAAGACCGTGTTTCACGCAATGGCCATCCTTCCCTGAAACTTGCGCCTCCGCTAAAGCTTGTGCCTCCGCTAAAGCTTTGGCGACACGCGGACAGCGGCACGCGGATGGCTGGCACAGCGCAAAGAAAAAAAGACTCAATCCTTGACGTTTCCTTATTCCCTTCTTTCTTGGCGGTAAATCTCTGCGCTTTCTCCTTTTCTCCTTGCCAGCCATAGCTTCAGCGAAGGCTGGTTCTTTTCTCTGCGGTGAAAAAACTCAACGTTTCCCTCTAAAAAATGATTTCACCAGCCCCCCGCACTCGCCCCCTAGGACCCCCGCTACAATTTCCGTCTTCGGATGAAAAGGAGACCTTCCGCCAGTAGCCTGAAGGTAACCGTTTTTTTCATCGCCAGCCCCGTAGACGATTCTCCCGATCTTACTCCAGTACAGTGCTCCCGCGCACATCAGGCAGGGTTCAACCGTTACATAAAGGCTGGCTTCAGGTAAGTATTTGCTGCCCAGGAAACTAAAAGCGGAAGTGAGCGCAATGATCTCTGCATGGGCGGTAGAATCTTTCAGTTTCTCCACCTGGTTATAACCCCTGGCGATGATCTTATTGTTCATGACAATGATAGCACCAACCGGTACTTCATCATCGTCATAAGCTTTTTCCGCCTGCACAAGTGCCTGCCGCATAAATTGTTCGTCTTCATCCCTGAGGCTCATATTTACGAAGGTAAAAACTACACCCTGTCCGTACAGCTAATTTTTCGATTAAACATCCAGGTCAAAATAAATTCCTGCATAAAAGCCCGGCTTCGTAATTTAATAAATGAGCCTGACCGTCCGACTCGCAACAAAAGAAGACGCGAAACTGATCGCCGACATCAGCCAGGAAACATTCTACCATGCCTTTGCTGCGGATAATACCAAAGAGGATATGGACCAGTTCCTGAATGAGCAGTTCACTAAAGGAAAGCTGATGCTGGAAGTAGGCACACCTGAAAATATTTTTTACCTCGCCTATGAGGGAGATAAGATTGCAGGTTATGTAAAACTCAGGGATGCAAGGAAGCCAAACAGCCTGGGTGATGCAAATGCGCTGGAGATCGCAAGACTGTATGCTTTGCCAGAATTTATCGGGAAAGGTGTTGGGTCATTGCTGATGCAGGTATGCGTTGATGTGGCCAAAGAAAAACAAAAGGAAATTCTCTGGTTGGGTGTCTGGGAAAAAAATGAAAGGGCCCTGGCCTTTTATGAAAGATGGGGTTTTAAGAAATTCGGGGATACGGAATTTTTGCTGGGGGGTGATTTGCAGAGGGACTGGTTGATGAGGAAAGATGTAGGTTAACATCCACAGCTATTGAAATTTAGAATTACGATTAGATTTTGAAAAATAAGATCATACTTCACATTCCGCATTCTTCCATACAAATTCCGGTATTGGAAGGATATGTAGTTGATAAAGATGTTTTGATGGCAGAAATGTTGAAACTGACCGATTGGTATACTGATGACTTGTTTTATTCAGAGAATAACGAAATGATCATTGCAGAATTTTCAAGGATATGCTGCGATCCGGAACGGTTTACCGATGATAACCTGGAAGTAATGGCACAATATGGAATGGGTGTTCTCTATGAAAAAAATGATGATGGCGAAGTGATCAGGGTCGTAACCCCTGAGTTAAAAGATAAAGTTCTGAAAAATTATTACTGGCCGCATCATCATAGACTGGCCAAGGCAGTTAATGACCAGTTGAATCAATCCGGAAAGGCCCTCATATTAGATTGCCATTCTTATCCAGGTAAACCTTTGAAAAGAGATCTTGACCAATCGCCGCGTCGCCCTGATTTTAATATCGGCACTGACACTTTTCATACACCCGTAAAACTCATTGAAATGTCTGTTGCGTTTTTCGGAGATGCTGGATATTCATTAGGCGTGGATTGGCCTTACAGGGGTTCGATAGTTCCTTTGGAACACTATCAAAAAAGCGCGCGGGTTCAAACTATTATGCTTGAGATCAACAGGGCTCTATACCTTAAAGAGTCTACAAATGAAAAGGCAGCAAAATATACCGGGATTAAAAGAGTAACCGCCGCCTATATCAAAATGCTTGAAAATTACCTGG
>CBDUBK010000107.1:0-6794 GCA_965365375.1 uncultured bacterium
CATAAGTCTTTTTTTGAATGATTTCTGATTTAAGCGGTAAATATTTCAGTTGCCATGTAAATTAAACAGTAAATAATAACCCGGATTACCGCCTGTAAAAATTGAGATGGAACCGCCTACTAAATATAACGGCTTTTTCAGATAAAGGTTGAGGAGGAAAGAAGAAAAAATACTTAGGCAATCAACTTAAACGAGCACTTCTTCAATCTGGAGAAAACCTGCTTCCGCCTGAAGACGTTCCCACAGGATCCTGTATATGGTTTCCGCGATGGGTATATCACCACCGATTTTTTTATTGATATTAAAAATACATTTTGAAGCATAGTATCCTTCAGCAACCATATTCATTTCAAGTTGGGCAGATTGCACTGTATACCCCTTACCGATCATGGCTCCAAAAGTCCTGTTGCGGCTGTAAAGCGAGTAACAGGTCACCAGCAGGTCGCCCAGGTAAACCGAAGCAGCATAATTGATATCCTTTTTATGTGTTACGGGATCTGTTTGCTGGTGCTCACCTACCACCATGTGCTGGGCGCCCACCTTCCGGAGAAATCCTGCCATTTCATCAGCGCTGTTGGCTATGTAAACACTCAGGAAATTATCACCATACTCAAGGCCGTGAGCTATGCCGGCCCCGAGTGCATAGATATTTTTCAGGACCGCCGCATACTGAACACCCAAAATATCATTATTGATAATCGTATTGATATAGCTGGTTTGAAACAGGGCAGCAATCTCCTTGGTAACCGGTGTATCTATCCCTGAAAAGGTGAGATAGGAAAGTTTTTCTGATGCCACTTCTTCCGCATGACAGGGCCCAAGCACCGCGAAATAATTTTCCAAAGGCAGGCCAGACTGTTTATGCAGGTATTCATTGAGTAATACATCAGGGCCCGGCACCAGTCCCTTGATGGCGGAAAGAATTTTTTTATCCTTCAAAGATTCCTGGTCCAATTGCTCCAGCACACCCTGGACATAGGCAGAGGGTACGGCCAGCACCAACAGGTCGGAATGCTTCACCAGTTCCTTTACATCATCATACAGGTGCAGGAGGGAAATATCAAAATAAGCATTAGGAAGATAATGCGGGTTGTGCTTGCGTTTGATGATCTGGTCAATTGATGCTTTTTTACGGATCCACCAGTTAACCTCGTGTCTGTTATCTGTGATGATCTTTACCAGTGCAGTTGCCCAGCTTCCATTTCCTATAACACCAATCCTGTATTGTTCTGCCATGACGATCGATAAATTTGATCATTAAAGTTTTTCCCTTGAAACTACTTTTACCGCATCCCCGCTTTTCAGGAGTTTGGTCACCGCATCATAAGGTAATGTCACTACCTTTTCCCCTTCCTTAAGACCTGTAAGCACCTCGTAATAATTCATATTCTGTATTCCCGTTGTAATCACCCGTTTCTCCACGGTATTATCAGGTTTCACAATAAATACAACTTCTTCCACTTCTTCATCGGCTGTGATAACATCATTAGCCTGCACATCTTCTTCATCCTTCTTAATCTTTTTCCCTTCCAATGCTTCTTCGCTTCCCTTCAGCCTTGTTCCCACTGCACCGATCGGCACTGCTACCACATTGTAATTGGTTTTGGTTTTAATCTCAGCGCTGGCATTCATACCCGGCCGGAAAGGAAAGTTCTTGGGACGGGCAGGATCGATCAAGTCAGAATAGGAAGAAGGTAACAGCCGGATGCGTACTTCATAATCTGTAACATCGCCCGTCATACTGGTTGTTGAGGCGCCGCCGGATTTGATGGTGCTGCTGGCGATCTGTGTAACGATGCCAGTAAATTTGCGGTTGTTATACGCTTCTATCTCCACATCTGCGGAGTCACCGATATTTACTTTTACAATATCATTCTCACCAACATTCACCCTTACTTCCATATTACTCAGGTCGGCCACACGCATCATTTCAGGTCCCACGCTGAAACTGTTGCCCGAGACCCTTTCACCTTTTTTCACGCTAAGGGAAGAGATCACACCATCCATTGGAGCAATAAGCGTGGTCCGGCCCAGGTTTTTATTAGCTGCATCCAGGGTGGTCCTTACACTTTCTGTATTGGCCTGCAGGCTCCTGATATTCTGAAGTGCTGCATTGTAGGAAGCCTGTGCCGTACGCAGGTTGGTTTCAAAAACTTCAAATTCTGATTTGGAAATCACTTTTTCATCATACAGCTGTTTGTTACGGTTGTATGCCTGTTTCACCTGGTCAAGCTGCGCCTTTAATGATTCCAGGGAAGCCTGGCTGTTAGCCACCGTAGCCTGTGATTGCACCACTCTTGCTCTTGCCGCATCTCTTTCAGAGGCATAGATATCTGCATAGATCCTTGCCAGCACCTGGCCTTTCCTCACACTGTCACCTTCCTGTACATTCAGCTCAGTGATCTCCCCCGAAACATCAGAGCTGATCTTCACTTCCACTTCGGGAAAAACTTTTCCTGCTGCATTCACCGATTCAACAATGGTGGTTCTGATCGTTTGTGATACCGTTACCTTGATCTCCTTATCACCACTGCCCGAAGCCAGCTTCAGCACCAGTAACAGCACTACCAGTGAAACAACGATGATCAGGATCCATTTGAGGGTTTTGTTCATACGTGATTTGATTGAAAGATTTGAGCTGGTATTTCAAGCTGCAAGCTTCAAGCTGCAAGCTTCAAGACTCAAATTCATAATTTCACTATCTATTCAGGTTATTTCTCTTTCTCTTTCTGTTTCTCTTTCTCTTTCTGTTTCTCTTCCTGTTCCTCTTCCTCTTCCTATAACTTCAGTCCCTGCCCTTTATAAAACTCCAGCAGTTTCATTTTGAAAACAAAATCAAACTGCGCGGAGATCATATCCTGCCTTGCTCTCAATAAAAAATTATTATTGTTGATCAGCTCAAATGTGGGAAGCAGGTTCACTTCATATCTTTTCTGCGCGAAACTGTAAGCTTTTTCCGCTGCTTCCACTGCTTTTTTGCTGGCATTGAATTTCTGAAGCGCAATTGTAGCATCAGTATATGCCCGGTAAATATCCTGCTTAAGGGTAAGGCTTGCGCTTTGCTGCTGGAGTTGCGCCTGCTGAACCAGTAATTTGCTGCGCTGCCAGTTGCCCCGAAGACTCCCACCATTAAAAATGGGAACAGTCAGCGCGATGCCGATATTCTGGCCAAAATTATTCCGCAGCTGGTTGAAAAAAGGTGTAATGCCCGTGCTGATCACATCAAACCCCGGAGCGAGTACTTCATACGGCGTACCATTCACATTCACAAAAGCCCCGGTGGAGCGTTGTGGAATAAAAACTGTTTGCTGGGGGGATTCAATATTTACAAAACGGCTGTTCAACCCGCCAAAAACAGAAAGGGTCGGGTACATGGAAGCCTTTGATGCACTCACCAGTTTTTGCGCAGCCTGCACACGAAGATCATTCACCCTTTGCTGCGGAAGATTTACAACTGCAAGATTGTACACCACTTCAGGCTGCAGGTCCGCAAGACTTTCTACCGGTATCAGTTCTACCGGTGGCGTTTCAATATCAAATGGAACACCGGCATCAAGATTCAGCAGGGCTTTCAGCTGGAGCAGGAATTGCTGCACACTTCCTTCAGCGGATACCAGCAATGAACTGTCGGCTGCGAGCTGTGCTTCCAGTTGTGAAGCATTGAGTTCCGGCAACACCCCTGCCCTGACTTTTTTCTGTGTGATGTCTAACTGCAAGAGGGTTTGTTCTACCTGTATGGCAGCAATATTCACCTGTTGCCTTGCAAGAAGGGCCTGCAAATAACCAACTGCAACATTTAAAGCGATATCATCCTGTACTTTTTTTACCTGTGCTTTATCCGCTTCCAGGTCAAGTTCAGAGGACTGGATGAGGAATTTTTTAGAGAACCAGTTGAAAAGATTGGCATTCGCTGAAACACCAAATTGTGTATTGAAAAAATTACGGGCCTCGAGCGTGCCGGTGGTAGGATTTTCAGACAGGCCGAAACTATAACCTGAACTCGCCTGGAAATTGGTTGTGGGCCAGCGTGATAATTTATCGAGGTAAAGATCAAGCGTTGAAAATCTTGTTTGCAGGTCAGCCTGTTTTACCGAAATATTATTGGCCAGCGCATAATCCACACATTCTTTCAGATCCCATTTATCCTGCGCCTGCACACCGGCCTGGAACAATACAATAAAAAATACCGCTGCAAGCCCTTTCATAACTGTAAAAATAAGAGAAAGTTCCCTGGCTAAAGGGCATTTAAAGCCTGATCCAGGTCAGCTGCAAGGTAGGCAGGATCTTCAAGCCCGGTATAGACACGTATGTACTGGTGCTCAGGGTTAGAAGCATCAAAATGATCTGGGCCAATGCCGGCGCATTTTGGAATCACTAATGATTCATGTCCGCCCCAGCTGACAGCCATCATAAAATGTTTCAGGTTTTCACAGAAGCGGGTGATGGATTCATAGGTTCCATGCTTCAGGCTAATGGTAAAAAGACCACAGGCGCCTGACATCTGGGACTTCGCCAGTTCATATTGCGGGAAAGCGGGATCAAGCGGAAAGAGGATAGATCCGATAGCAGGATGATCCTTTAACCGGCCAATCACTTCCCTGGTAGTATGGCTGATGCGGTCCAGCCTTGCAGGCAGGGTTCTCAATCCCCTGATCAAAAGCCAGGCATTGAATGGCTGAATCCCACTTCCGATGTTGAGGTATTCACTGTCGAAAATCTTTTTCATCATCCCATGGGAGCCGGACAATACTCCGCCCAGGGTATCACTATGCCCCCCGATATATTTGGTTGCGGTTTGCATGGCAAGGTCTATTCCCATTTCTATGGGCCGCTGGTACAATGGCGTGCAATAACTGTTGTCCACCATGGTGATGATCCCCCTCGGCTTTGCGATCGCCGCAACGGCTTTCAGATCCTGAATCGCATAGTCCCAGGAATTAGGAGACTCCAGGTAAATAAAAGATGTATCCGGCTTCAGCGCTTTTTCAAAATTTGAAATCTCCCTTCCATCAACATAGGTAGTGGTAATACCAAACCTTGGAAGCACCACGTCAAACATTTTCTGGGCCCAGGTATAAGGTTTTTGTACAGAGATGATATGATCCCCCGATTTTACATTGGCAAGAACGCCGGCAAAAATAGCTGCGGCGCCACTGTTGAATACCAGGCAATCTTCAGCCCCATCGAGTGCTGCCAGTTTTTTCCGGAGGATGTCAACTGTAGGATTCAGTCCGCGGCTGTAGAGGTAACCGCCCATCTCGTCCTCGAATGCCCTGCGCAGGTCTTCAACTTTATTGAACACAAAATTGCTGGACTGCATGATGGGAGGAGCCACCGCGTTGAAATACTGCCCCCTTTCTTCGCCCAGTTCATTGATGATATAGGAAAGGTCCATTAGTTTTTAGCTTGTTGTTTTTTGATGTACTGCACCAGGAAATACAAACCGGTGAAAAACGCGAGTACTCCCAAACCGACGAGTGCGGCATAATCATTCTTTTCATAATCAAGCGCGATGCTGATGGCAACAAAGGAATAAGCAATGATAAAGATGATGGGAAGGAGCGGGTACAATTTCATGCTGAAAATACCGGTACCATTAAGATGCGCTGTTTTCTTTCGGATCACGAATATGCTCCCCGCTGAAAGCGCCATACCAAAACAATCCAGGAAAATGGTAAAACTGAGGATCTTGTCAAACTCTCTTGCCCAGAATACTATAATGGCAGCAGTTCCGGCAAACACCGTAAGTGCCAGTGTGAGTGCATCTCTTTTATTCCTTTTGGTGAAAGCTGAAGGAAGGATCTTATCCTCACTCATGGCATACATCACCCTTGGGTTACTTAAAAGCACCGCATTCACATAGGCCAGCACGCCAAGGAATAGCAGCACAGAAAGAATTCTTTCTGCCTGTACACCAAAGATCTTGGATGCCATGATCGCGGCAATATTCTTGCTTTCTTTGAGCTGTTCAAAGCCAATCACTTTTACATAAGCGTAATTGATCAGCAGGTAAAGGACGATAATGACCGTTAATGCAATGAAGATGCCCCTGGGAATGTTTTTATTGGGTTTCTCGATCTCTTCCCCAAAATTGATGGTCTGCTGGTAGCCGCCGTAAGTAAAGCTCACCGCTACCAGGCCAATACCAAAAGCAGTGATATATTCTCTCAATGCAGGACTCATGGAATCCACGCTGGATAAAACTGGAGGTGCGCCAGTGGCAAAAAATAAAGGCGCGATCAGCAACAGCACCATACAGATCTTGATGATCATCAGTACCGACTGCGTTTTGGCACTCATGCGCAGGCCAAACATATTGATGATATAAAAAATGAAAATCGCGAATAGGGCTATCGTTACCTGCACGGTATTGACCAGGGTTTGATTGGCCGCGAGCCAGGCCGGGTCAGCCGCCTGGGGCATAAGCACACTGGAAATATATTCAGATCCGACGATGGCAACAGCCGCACAGGATGCAGCATTGGAAACAAGAATGATACAGTTGATGGCAAAGGCAATGGAAGGATGGTAGGCATAAACAAAGACCTTGTAATATCCACCGGTAATGGGTAAGCGCGAACCGATCTCCGCGTAGGTGAGTGCACCGCAGAGCGCTACAAGTCCGCCTGCGATCCAGCAAAGAAAAAATACCAGTGGTGTTGGTGTTGCCGCAGCTACGTTTACAGGAGTTCTGAATATGCCCATCCCGATCACGAAACTGATCACGATCATGGACAGGTCGAATAGCCGGAGCTTTTGTTTTACAGCCATGGGTTGAAGATAAGACTGGCGGG
>CBDUBK010000108.1:0-6760 GCA_965365375.1 uncultured bacterium
ATTTACTTAGTTGCATAAACAACTATATGCCAAACAACCAATTTAAAAAAGGCGAGTTATACAGCTTCATCACCGGCAAGGCTTCAACAGCCATAGCCAGGCGGATGCAGAAAAAATTCAATGCAGCCAATATCAACCTCACGATTGAGCAATGGAGTGTGCTGTACCATCTCTGGAAAGAGGATGGCCGCAGCCAGCAGGAATTATGTAATGCCACTTTTCGCGATAAGCCTAGCATCACAAGACTGATCGATAACCTGGAAAAACTTGGTCTGGTAAAAAGAGTTTCTGATGAAAAAGACCGCCGGATCAATAAGGTCTTCATCACCAAAAATGCGCAGAAACTCCAGGAAGAAACCATGCTGATGGCCGAAGAAACGCTCAACGAAGCCCTTGAAGGTGTCCCTCCCGACCAGGTGGATATGTGCAAGGAGGTGCTGCAAAAAGTTTACGATAACCTTAGCCAATAATAATTACCATTAAAACCACTTATATGGAAGCAATCAAAAAATCACTGACCGGGGGTGAATGGCTTGTTAAAGAAAGCGATCCCGCCGATGTATTCATACCCGAGGATTTCAGTGAAGAGCAGCGCATGATCCGTGACATGTGCGAACAATTCCTGGATGCGGAAGTAACTCCTAACCTCGACCGCATCGATCACATGGAAGAAGGACTCATGAAATCGCTCATGGAAAAAGCGGGCGAGCAGGGTTTGCTTTCTGTTTCTTTCCCTGAAGAATACGGGGGGCTTGGTAAAGATTTTATTACCTCAACTATCATCAACGAATACCTGGGTGCAGGACATTCCTTTTCCGTTGCCATTGCCGCGCATACAGGCATCGGAACACTTCCCATACTATATTTTGGAACACCGGAACAAAAACAGAAATACATTCCCAAACTCATTACGGGTGAATGGGCCGGTGCATATGGTTTAACAGAACCCAATAGCGGAAGCGATGCGCTGAGTGCGAAAACAACCGCTAAACTGAGTGAGGATGGAAAATATTACCTGCTCAACGGGCAGAAATGCTGGATCACTAATGGCGGGTTTGCCAATGTATACACGGTCTTTGCGAAAGTGGATGGTGATAAATTCACGGGTTTCATAGTGGAAAGGGGATTTGAAGGATTTACCCAGGGGCCCGAGGAACAAAAAATGGGAATCAAAGGCTCCTCTACCGTGCAGCTTTATTTCCAGGACTGCAAGGTTCCTGTAGAAAATGTACTTGGTGAAATAGGTAAGGGTCATAAGATCGCCTTCAACATCCTCAACATCGGCAGGTTGAAATTATGCGCTGCAACCATGGGTGGTGCCAAGGCTACCATCACATCTTCCATTGAATATGCAATCACGAGGGAACAGTTCAAACAACCTATTGCGAATTTCGGCGCGATCAAATTCAAGCTGGCTGAAATGGCCATCCGCGTATTTGCCTGCGAAAGTGCCTTGTACCGCTCTGCAAAACTGATTGATGAAAAAGAATCAGAACTGCATGTGAATGGTAAACCTTTCAATGAAGCTTTATTAGGTGCCGCGGAAGAATATGCGATCGAATGTGCCATCCTTAAGGTATGCGGAAGCGAGATAGCTGATTACTGCGTGGATGAAGGTGTACAGATCCATGGTGGTAATGGATTCAGTGCGGAGTATAATATTTCCAGGGCCTACCGCGACAGCCGCATCAACCGGATTTATGAAGGTACCAACGAGATCAACCGTTTGCTTACAGTTGATATGACCCTTAAACGTGCCATGCAGGGAAGGTTGAATATTATGGGACCGGCCATGAAAGTTTCACAGGAGCTGATGAGTATTCCTGATTTTGGTGAAGAAGATGAAGCACCATTTGCTCAGGAAAGAAAGCTGGTGGGCAATTTCAAAAAAACCATTTTGCTTACCGCCGGCGCTGCTGCCCAGAAGCTGATGATGAAACTTGAAACCGAACAGGAGATCCTGATGTCTATAGCTGATATGGCCATTGATACCTACCTGGCGGAAAGCCTTCTGTTGAGGGTAATGAAGCTCGAACAAAATAATACCGAAGGATCTATCTATCGCGACATCCTCAATTGTTACCTCTATGATGCGGCCGACCGTATTCATAAAAACGGGAAAGATGCGATCAATGCATTCGCCGAAGGTGATGAGCAAAGAATGATCCTCATGGGTTTGAAAAGATTTACCAAGGCGCAGCCTTTCAATAGTAAGGATGCCCGGAGGAGAATCGCGGATCACCTGATCGCTGAAAAAAAATACAATCTCTGACGATTTGTTTTAATAATTGCAAAAGAAAACCCTGGTATTCCTGCCAGGGTTTTTTTAATGGGTAAGTATCGAAGATCTTATATGAATTTATCGCGTTTCCATTTCTGATTTATGGCCAAAGAAGATTGCAAGTTCTTTTCGCGTTACCTGTACAGATTGCAATTCTTTCAAACGCCTCCTGATCAGGTGCAATCCTACAGCCATCACCACAGCGGAAAGGATGGAAGAAACATAATACAGCATCATCACATCATTAATGTAGGGTGTTTTCTGAAGGTAATGAAAGAAATAGATCAGGGCATAAGAGGCATACACGAAAAATATGGATGAAAGCATGATCATTCTTCCATGATTCTTGCTGTGATAGATGCTGAACTTCACCTGTCTGACAAATAAATAAGAAGCATATCCCAGTACAAGGGCGATGCCGGGGCCCATCACGTAAGTAACCGCGGTTGTAGAAAATCCATGGATGGCTATGATCACGATCTCGTAAGCAATGAATGCATAGGTAAGCAGGCGGATGCTGCTTTGTTTTTTACGGTCCGGGCAAAAGAAAAGCAGAACGGTGAGCATCAGGGGCACATCGCAAAAATTATCAAGGATGCTGATGATTTTACTGACCCGCTCATTAATGGGAATAATATTTTCTGCAAAAAGATTATCTATGAAAATAAGGGAGTAATAAACCAGTAAAGCTGCAAGGCTCCTGTGTGTATAGTACCGGTTGTACAGGATTACTGCGACCGGTAAAATAAATGATACAATGCAAGCAATACCAAGTATGGCATTCCAGCTCATAGGATTACGTTTTGGATATTGGATACAGTCATAAGACTGTGGATATAATGTAAATATAATTTGCATATTTCTCAATTCTAAGTGCCTGTAAAAAATCGGGTACTACTGCTTAGGGGTTATTTCGTAGAATTACTAAAACAGGGCAGGTAGTTTTATGTTTTATCTTGGCCTGATGAAACTGCTTGCCGCTTTGATTTTTGTTTTGACCCTGCAAAACCTGCAGGCGCAGAATTTTTTGACCGGGCGCACAAAAGGTGCCCTGCCTTTCCTCGAATTCGGAATTGGAGATGACCGCCTGGGTGGCGCTAAGATGACTTATCTTGATACCAGCGTGGTGTTAAGTGTAGTTGACAGTACCGGTAACGATTACAGGGTGAAGCTTTCCCGAGCTCACTTCGCTTTTATTCCAAAAAACCAGTTCGCCATTGATACTAACGTCGCTATCCAGCCGTATTATCTCACAACAAGCTGGCGGGTATGGGGTGATGATAAATATGATTATGTTTCGGTGGGATTGCCTGAACGCCTGCCTTACAGATCCATCCAGCAGATCCATCCTTCAAGGATCGTGATTGATATTTTTGGTGCCACCAGTAATACCAACTGGATCACACAGCTTAAAACTGCAAAGGAAATTAAGAATGTATGGTATGAACAGGTGGAGGACGATGTGTTCAGGGTTTTTATTGAACTGAAACACCAGCAGCATTGGGGTTACTCCATTGCTTACAATAAGAACAATCTCCAGGTTCGTGTTAAAAGACAACCATCTTCCCTCAAACCGAAAAAACTAACTATTGCCATTGATGCGGGACATGGGGGAAGCAACAGCGGCGCGAAAGGTCTCAGTTCGGGCATACTTGAAAAAGACTATACCCTGCTGATGGCAAAACAACTGCAGCGCTACCTGCGAAAGAAAGGTTTCAGGGTTTATATGACGAGGGAAGGGGATGCAGACCTTGGTATGGTAGAACGTACCCAAATGCTGAAGGAAAAGGATCCTGATGTATTACTAAGTCTTCACCTGAATTCATCAGGCAACCAGAATGCAAAAGGTGTGAGTACTTATTACCGTTATATAGGCTTTCGTCCATTGACCCAGAACATTCTTGACAGGATGCTGGAACTTGGGCTGAATAATTTTGGAAATATCGGGGCCTTCAATTTTTCATTGAGTGGACCTACAGAATATCCCAATTGCCTGGTGGAAGTGGCTTTTCTCAGCAATGCGGAAGATGAGAAAAGAATTCTCGATCATGATTTTCATGAAGATGTTGCTAAAAAAATCTACAAAGGCTTGCGGGACTGGTTAAAAAAAGCAGGAAGGGATTAACCGAAACGGAACATGGCATAGGTCCATACCGCAACCGTTGCGAAAAGAATGGAATCAAAACGGTCAAGGAAACCACCATGCCCGGGCATGATGCTGCCACTATCTTTTACTCCGGCCATCCTTTTCAGTTTGCTTTCAAAAAGATCACCAAAGGTGCCGCTGACCGAAGCAAGCGCTGACATGATTCCTGCATCAACAAGCGACAATCGCCCGGTACTGTATGCAATGATGCAGATGCTGATCACAGTCAGCACGATGCCACCGATCGTTCCTTCCCAGGTTTTTTTAGGGGAGATCTTTGAGAGGGGTGTTTTACCTGCGATGGAACCCACCAGGTAGGCCATGGTATCATTGATCCAGAGTGAAAATATGATCAGCATCGGGATGGTCATGGAAAGCTGGTAATCCTCCTCGTTCCAGTGTGTGCGAAGATCAACCAGCAATGCAAGAGGCAAAGAAATATAGAGCAGCCCAACAAGTGAATACCCGATATTATTGAGGAATAAAAGTTTGGAATCGAAGAACATGATGGCGGGCAGGAGAATAGCCATAAGAAGTCCGGCCCAGAAACCTAAATCAGTCAGGGCCAGTGAGCCAATGTTCAATTCATAGTTGCTGAGAAAAAGCATAATGCACCAGCCGCCGGCCATCACACCATAACGGTGCATCCAGCTGGTTTTGGAATAACCTGTATTGAATTTCGCCACCAGTTGCTGGTATTCCATCCAGGCGCCAAAATGTACAATGGAAAATAACAGGAAATAGGACCATCGGTTCCATAACAAACCCGCCAGCATCACCACAACAAATACTGCCGCTGTTAAAGATCTTGTTCTGAATGTTTGCCAGTTGAATGCCATCAGTAGTTGATTTCCTGGTTGCCCTCTGCATGTTGGTTCTCAGCCGGTGAAACCTTTCGCAGGCTTTTAAAAAGTATAAAGATGAGAGGTAAGGCTAGAAAACCCCAGTAAGCAGCAGATAATTCTTTACTCATCGCTTCTTCCATTCCTTTACCCTGCTGCATCATAAAATAAACACTGCTGACTGCAAGGGCATTATTGAAAAAATGGGCCAGGATGCACAACCAGATATTCTGGGTATAATGATAGATCAGTCCCAGCATGAGGCCGAGGAAGATCCTCACCAGGAATGCATAAGCTGAAAAATGTACAATGCTAAAAATGATACTTACAATTACAACAGCAAGCCAGGGATTTTTGGTTGCCCTCGATAAAAAATTCTGCAGACCTCCGCGAAAAAGCATTTCCTCGCACACTGCAGGAACAAAGGCCATTACGAACAGGCTGACAAGGTAACCCCAGATGCTGTTCATATCCAGCATGATCGCCACCTGTTCATTATAGGTTTTTTCCAGTTTTTCTGACCATCCCTTCAACCCGAACCCGTCTGCGATCTCCTTGTTCAATACCCCGAACGCACCTGCTACGAAAAGCGCCAGGAACATGAGGGCGACTACAATTACAACCTGGTTGATATTGACATTGGACCGGAAGCCCAGCAGCCTGAAAGGTTTACGGTTCAGCAAAAAAGCAACAGCGATGGCTGGTAGGAACATACTGATGACCATACTGGTAACCTGCAGGATGCGGATCAGGTTTGCGTTTGCGGGATCTTTCATGGCTTCCTGAACCTTGCCCCCGGCAACAGATGTAACAAGGCCAAGTGAAATGAGCGAAGCTACTACCAGTCCCAGTAAAGCAAATCCCAGCAGCATGAAAAATCCGGAAGTATAGGAAACTCCTTTGGAATTGTTATTATTGAAATCCTGCAGTGATAAGTTCATAATTTGCGGCCCGGATTTACGGGTCCTGCAAGATAAGACCTGTTGATACAATCATGGTAAAAATCGGCAACATACAGCTCCCTGATTTTCCCCTTTTACTCGCGCCAATGGAAGATGTGAGTGACCCGCCATTCCGTGCGGTTTGCAAGCTGAATGGAGCTGACCTGATGTATACGGAATTCATCAGCAGCGAAGGCCTGATCCGCGATGCAATCAAAAGCCGGCAGAAGCTTGACATTTTTGAAGAAGAAAGACCTGTAGGCATCCAGATCTTTGGTGGTGATGAGGAGGCTATGGCACTCAGCGCGAAGATTGTTGATGCGGTGAATCCCGAATTACTCGACATCAATTTCGGTTGCCCTGTAAAAAAAGTGGTGACAAAGGGTGCAGGCGCCGCAGTACTGAAAGATGTTGACCTTATGGTAAGGCTTACAAAAGCGGTGGTCCGTTCCACAAGTCTTCCCGTAACTGTTAAAACAAGGCTGGGCTGGGATGATGCAAGTATCAATATCGAAGAAGTTGCAATGCGTCTACAGGATACCGGTATCAG
>CBDUBK010000109.1:0-6754 GCA_965365375.1 uncultured bacterium
GATGGGCGCAAAGAAGACCGCTAAGTGTATAATGATTTTCATTTTATTCATTTTGTTAGGCAATAAGATTCCTGTCAGCCCATTTTTAGGTTGGCTGAGGGGTTTATGAAATAATATTTCTGGCTTAGATCGTGTTTAGTTTCCTGAACTTCTCGTAGCGTGGTTTTAATTCATCAAGGTCCATCCCGAGCAGGGAGAGGCTTCTGAAAAAATGAGGCAGTTCTTTTTCAATGAATTCTGTTTTACGGTACTGGGTAACATTTTTTATGGCATCAGGACTTACAAAATACCCGATACCACGTTGGTTATGGATAATGTTTTGTCCCTGTAAAAATTCAAATGTGCGCATCACGGTATTGGGATTCACTTCAAGTTGCACGGCCAGTTCACGCACTGCGGGAATTCTTTCGCCCGTCTTCCACTTTTTTAGCAGGATCCTTTCGCAGATATAATCGGCAATCTGCAGGTATATGGCTGTTGATTCTCTGAATTGCATGATTATAGTTTTAAAGGGCTACTTGTTTATTTTTCAGTCGGAAATAGGTGAAAGTCCAAAGAACAGGAGTGATCACATACATGGTCAATACTTTCAACAACTGCGTGTATGATTCCGGCAGGTCCGGGGCATCCATATCAGGTGCGTTTTGCCTGTAAATAAAAAACGTAAGCATGGCAACCACCACCCATATCAGGAAAATTGTCAGGATGGTTGTTATATAGCTGTATTTACGAAAGGCGGCGGATCCCAGCAGGAAGGCTGACTTCAGGGCGAAAAAGAAAAGAAGCAGGTTGATCTCTGAGGTTTCGCTGATATGCAGGAAAGCAACCTCGAAAATATTGACTACTTTAATTTCATGGTGGCTGGCATCCGTTACAAAGTTATTGGCAATATTGACCATCAGCGCATCAATGAGATAGAAAACCGCTGTGAAAACCACGAAGAATAAAATGATCACATACAGCAGGCTGCACAAAAACTTTTCAAAGGAAGATGCAGGGGTCATCAAAAAATTACTTCCTCTTGTTTTAGATCCCAGGTCACGGAAATACTGGCTGGCGTAAAATGTGCCCACAGTAAAAAGAAAAAAGAAGTAAATCGTCTGCTGGAAATCGGGCTCCATCATATTATCATCCTGCATCACAAGAGAAATCCCAAAACAGGCGATCAATAATCCTGCATAGGCAAGGAGAGAGAGCAGGTAACGCTTCTTATTTTCTGTCCAGTGTTTTGCTACCACAAGGCCGAAACGGTTGAAACTGAAAAATTGGTTCATAAATATCTTTTACGAATGAAACAGTTTGGTGATTTTCTGGCTGTTGGTAACAATAGCCTTGTAAAGCAGTTCGAGGTCCATCTTGGTTTCCACCCCGGTTTCGTTGGGAGTGATGATCACATTACCAGTGAAGGAAGATTCGCTGTAAAGGGCACCTTCTACCTCTTCCTGCACAAAACGGAAAGAGAGTTTTTGTGAGATGGTTTCGATGGTTTGATCAAACAGGATCTTACCTTCTTCAATTATGGTAACCCGGTCGATCAGGTTTTCCAGGTCTTTCACCTGGTGGGTACTGATGATCACGCAGCGTTCCTCATCCAGGGCTTCGGCAAGCAGTTTGCGGAACTGGCCTTTGGCTATAATATCCAGCCCATTCGTAGGCTCGTCCATCAGCAAAACGCGGGCATTGGTGGCCAGGGCAAAGGCAATAAGCACTTTCTTTTTTTGTCCGTAACTCATGTTCTGGAGCGTGCTGTCCTGGGGTATTTCCAGAACAGTCATGTATTTCCTGAACTGGTCCTTATTGAACTTCGGATAAAAAGGAGCGTAGTGATTCAGCAGGTCATTGACAGGGATATCAGGGAGGTAAAATTCTTCTGATACCAGGAAGATGTCCTGCAGGAAGGCCGGCTGCCTTTCCGAAGGCTCAAAGCCATTGACATTGATGCTGCCACCTTTTGGGAAGAGGAGGCCGGCAATATTGTGCAGTAAGCTCGATTTGCCGGTACCATTCCTGCCCAGGAGCCCGTAAACGTGGCCGGGCTTGAACTCCAGGCTGAGGCCATTGAATACCTGCTTCTTTTTATAGGCGAATGATAAGTTTTGAATGCTGATCATGTTTAGGTGTTTAGTGTACTAGTTGAATAGTACACTGCGAAGATATAGGGAAAATTGGTTTGGTCAAATCTTTTTTTGGATGGGCGGTAGGTAAGAAGTCAAAAATCAAAAGTCAAAAGGCAAAAGGCATTTAACCGCAAAGAGCGCAAAGGAGGCGCAAAGAGACGCGAAGAAAAGTCCGAACCTCCTTTGCGCGATCTTAGCGCCTCCTTTGCGCTGTGCCAGCCATAGCTTATGCGGAGGCTGGCTCTTTGCGGTTAAAAAAATCCATTCTTTATTATAGTCGACAAAAAAGAGCCTGGTTGCCCAGACTCTTTCTCTTTCTGTTTCTCTTTCTATTCCCCAATCCGCTCCTGCTCCTCATTCGCACTTCCCTTGGTTCTCTTCACCGGTGCCACCTTCTTTCCTTTGTTGAATTTGTAAGTGAATCCTAATGATACCACTCTGGTTTCCTGCTGCTGCTGGAAATTAAAATCAACATTTCCATACCTGCTTTCACCCCTGAACTGCTGGGTGTAGAAAATATCCTTGACAGTGAGCCTTAATGTTCCCTGTCCCTTCATCACCTGCTGGCTTAGCCCGGCTCCCATGAACCAGATGGCCTTTGCTCTCATCACACCTTCCAGCCAGCCATTCCGGAAACGGCCTGTGATCTCGCCAGTAAGATTTTTATTGATCCTGAACTGCTGCAGCAGGTTGATGATATAACTATTAGTGGATAGTTCAACCGGCACACCGCTGGCAACACCTTCATACCTGTTATGGAATGCATTTATATTAAGGTTACTGCTCCACCATTTTGCAAAGGGCATGTTCAGGCTTACAGCGATACCGTACTGTTTCATGGAGGCAATATTGGCCGGCATACGGTAGGCTTCCTGGCCTTTTTGTTCGATCACTTCATCAATGATATCAGTCGTGCTGGTATAATTCAGTGTAGTGGTGAGCTGGTTGCGCCAGCTGTGGGAGATCTCGAAATTATTACTAAGGGAAGGTTTCAGGTTGGGATTCCCCCTGGTATAGGTGTACCTGTCAATGAATTTGATAAAAGGATTCAGGCTGCTGTAATTGGGACGGCGAACCCTTCTCCCGAAATTGGCTGCGAAAGTATTTTTTTCATTGGCCTTGTATTGAAAATAGGCTGTTGGAAAAAGCTGGGTATAGTTCCTGTTGAATTTATCTCCAGTTGTCAGCTGGACACCTCTCGTATTGGTGTTTTCCAGTCTTAATCCAAACTGCGAACTCCATTTTTTGGAAAGTGTTGTACTGTAATTCAAATAGGCCGCATTGATATTTTCATCATACACAAAATGATTGCTGCGGTTCACATCAGGCACGGTGATCCCGTTCTGTATGCTGTCGTAACGGGCATCGTTATCGGTTTCAACCATTCCTGATTTCAGGCCTGCCTCTATTTTGGCATTCTTATTTAAGTTGTAGGAATAGTCAACCCTCCCGCTGTACACTTTGATGGACTGGGGCAAATTTCCCTGCAGACTGTCTGCTGCCATCAGTTCATTGCCTGCCGCATCATGATATGCATTGATCATGAACTGGTCAGTAAGGGAATGATAGCGAAGGAAATCAATATCGGCTGTCAATTCCGCTCCCTTTTTACCCGGCAGGGTCCGGAAGTTGAGGTTTGAACTGAATATATTCCAGCTGGCCTCATTATTTACCCTTGCAGTGGTAATACTCTCCAGGTTCTTTGTTGCATTCAGGATCCTGTTGGTATTGATATTTGCAGAAGAGGAAGGACTAAGATTCCCATTCAATACGATACCCAGCGTTGTTTTTTTGCTGGCGAAAAAATCCAGTCCCATTTTCCCATTGAAAGAATTGGCCTGGTTGCGCACATCACCACGCTGGTCAAAATGGTTGGCCAGTTCACTGGTAACCGGGTCATATAATTTTCTCTGGATCTCCAGCACACCGAAACTTTTACGGTAATTATGCGCCAGGGTAGTAAAAAAATTGAACTTCTGGTTCCTGTAATTAAAATTGAGGCCTTCATTGGTTTTGGGATAGCGTCCCTGGGTGATGGTAAGATTTATGGTGCCATTATAACCCGCGACAAGTGATTTTTTTGTTTTGATATTGATAATGCCGGATGTTCCTGAAGCATCATATCGTGCCGGTGGATTGGTCATGATCTCGATCTGGTCCAGCTGGCTGGAATTCATATTACGCAAAAGGTTTGCGAGATCCGGACCACTCAACTGGGTGAGTCTTCCATCAACCATCACCTGTACACCTTCTTTTCCCTTCAGGCTGATATTGCCATCACGGTCAACGGTTACACCCGGGGCTTTTTCCAAAACTTCAAGTGCCGAAGCCCCCATATTGG
Organism: uncultured bacterium; assembly: GCA_965365375.1. GTDB lineage: Bacteria > Bacteroidota > Bacteroidia > Chitinophagales > Chitinophagaceae > Flavisolibacter. The sequence continues at coordinate 4,459 of CBDUBK010000109.1, forward strand.
TGATGGAGGCATCTACATTTAAGATGGTCCGGTCAATTCTTTGTTCAATAAGCGGTTTTTTTGCAGTGACTGTTACGCCATCCATATTCCTGTCAATTGCAGTGAGTGGAATGGCGGTTAGTTCTACATGTGATTTTTGAGCATTCAACTCAAAGGCTTTGATCAGTTGTTTACGATACCCTGTTGTAGTGGCCATTATAAAATAACTGCCATAGGGAATTTGTTCGAAGCTGTATTTACCATCGCGGTTGCTCGCGGTAATTTTTACAGTTGCGGAATCGCGGCTTCTCACCAGGCTCACAGTTGCACCTTCCGCGGGCTTTCCATCTTTTATTGTCACGGTTCCCTGGATGCTCCCTGTGTTCTGTGCAATTGATGTAAAGGCCAGCGCCAGTAAGGAGGCCAGTAAAATTGCAAACTTCAGCATATTCATTTGGTTTGTTTTTGAGGTTGAACTGCAAGATTAGCCTGGGGAAATGCTCCTGAAAATTCAATGTGCCGAATGAATTCAATAATGTGATGAAATCTGGTGATCAGGTGAAACTTATACGTAAAGACCCTGGTTTTCCTTCCAAATGCAAAGCAATCGCACCGGCCCGGGGATTCGTCACTTTTTACGGAGGTTTGGTCACTTTCAGCAAAAACCGGCAGGGGGAAATATTAGTATTGCACCTGTATGCAAATCATGAGTGAAACAAAAAGCAGGCGTGAATTCCTTACCAGGATAGAGTTCTGGGTGGTGAATACTTTATTTGTATTTGGTATCATCTTCCTGTTGATTAACCGTCTTGGTGATGACCCTGCCAATGCCCCTTACCGCAAAGGTTTCGACCAGATCGGGCTTCCATTTTATTATTATAAAAATTTTCTCATCCCTGTGATCATTGAACTGGTCATCCAGTTTGCTGGTTTCCTGGTAATGAATTTTGTACTGGTGCCCCGCCTTATCAAAAAGGAACAGGTGCTAATCAATACCTGCTGGATCGTGCTGGTGTTTATTGGTTTTGGACTGGCCGACTGGATGACGGATCATTATACCCATGCATACCGGTATGTAAGTGGTTCCGGTCTTGACCGCGTCAGCCTGTTTATGGACAATTTGCGCAGTCCGCTGCAGCCCTTTGTTTTGTTTGGCATATTCACCTTGTTAAAATACAGCGCGCTCTATTTTATTACCAATGCGCAGACCATTGAGCAGAAAAACCGGTTTGTCCAGCGCGATGCCATCAACGCCTTCGTGGTCTGGCTCATCAGCATGTTTATCCTGATTATTTCCGAATCAGGTTATGAACTGGTGCTGGGCTGGGGTGTTATAGCCCCGATGGGGATCCTGCTATATTGTTTTTCATTTTATTCACTGATCCCCAGGTCCATTACCAAAAGGAATGGCTCCTTAAGGTATTTGCTGAAAGTGGCCCTGTTGCTGGATTTGTTTCTCTTTCCTGTTTTTATGTTTTCAGTACTGGCATCTTCCAACGAGGAAGTGGCCAGCGTTATTACTGTTTTTAATTTCTTTTTCCAGTTGCTTGTAACAGCACCTGTTTCCTGGCTATTGTATAAAAAATCTGTCAGGGGCCGGGAAGAAATCCAGGTTTTGCAGAAGAAACTGGGTAAGTCAAATGCCAACCTCGATTTTTTGCGTTCCCAGATCAATCCCCATTTTCTCTTCAATGCACTGAACACTTTGTATGGAACTGCCATCCAGGAGAATGCGGAACGTACCAGCGAAGGGATTCAGAAGCTGGGAGACATGATGCGGTTTATGCTCCAGGAGAATATGCAGGATAAGATCTCGCTCACAAGAGAAACAGAATACCTGAAAAATTATATCAGCCTGCAAAGGTTGCGTACGGATGCGCATCCACACATTCATATCGAAGCGAACATCCAGGAGGGTGGTACCAACCTGCAGATAGCACCCATGCTGCTGATACCTTTCGTGGAGAATGCTTTCAAGCATGGTATCAGTTTTCGTGAACCATCGAATATTTCGGTATTGCTGGAAGTGAAGGAAGGTCAGTTGCGTTTCGAGGTCAGTAACCTGAAACATGAAAGGCCTGAAAACGACCCTGAAAGAAATAACAGTGGTATAGGCCTGGAAAATGTGAGGCAGCGGCTCAATTTATTATATGCCAACAATCACCAGCTGGTGATCCGTGATACGAGAAAGGAATTTACTGTTCATCTTACGATCCAATTGGCGAAATTTGGGAAGTGATAGGAATACAATAGAATTAAGATGATGCTGTATGGAAAGATACATGGTGAACATTTTGATAGTATTTTACAGGTTAAA
>CBDUBK010000110.1:0-6751 GCA_965365375.1 uncultured bacterium
GCATAGGTTGCACCACCACGGAACATGGCGAGGTTGTTTGCATCCTTATAAGGCTCAAGATCTTTTTCCTTAATGGAAGGATGGATCACTGCCTTGGAAATAAAATCAGTTCCAAGCTTTTCCTTGAATGTATTCTGCCCGATGGTATAAACGATCTTGCTATGGGCAAATACCGGTTCTTTTTTATAAACCGTTTTCAGGTAAACCGGGATCAGCCCTGTCATCCAGCCGCTGCAATGAATGATGTCAGGAGGCCAGCCGAATTTTTTGACAGTCTCCAAGGCTCCCTTGCAAAAGAATATGGTTCTGAGTCCATTGTCATCAAACCATTTTTCATTATCGTCGGTGAAGATGTGTTTCCTTTTGAAAAGGTCTTCATTATCGAGAAAATAGACCTGCAAACGTGCATTTGGCAGGGAGGCTACTTTGATCTGTAAAGGGAAATCTTCGTTGTCGATGGATACATTGATTCCCGATAACCGTACTACTTCATGCAAACGGTGCCTTCTTTCATTGATGGCGCCAAAACGAGGCATGATACAGCGGACTTCGAAACCACCATCGTTTGACTTTATCGCCAGCTTATTGACAACTTCGGAAAATTCAGTGAGTTCGAGATAGGGAGACATTTCATTGGCAATGAATAAAATTCTTTTCTTTGCTGACATTGTTACCGTTTTAAAATCGGAGAAAGGTGTGCAAAGGTAACTAATTCCGGCCAAAAGCCGCCACCGCCTTCATTTCAACTGACTGTATGACCATTTTCAAAAAGCAGGATGCCCTCTCTCCATACATAGAAGCACAGAAAAAACAAGGCAGAACGGTTGGTTTTGTACCTACCATGGGTGCGCTCCACCAGGGCCATATTTCGCTGATCAACCAGGCAAGGAATCAAAACGACCTGGTTGTCTGCAGTATTTTTATTAATCCCACCCAATTCAATAACGCAGAGGATTTCCGGCTTTACCCCGTAACCATTGCAGCTGACATAGAGATGCTTTTGCAGTCGGGTTGTGATGTGCTTTTTTTACCATCTACCGAAGAAATTTATCCTGCGGGTTACCAGTCCAGAAAATATGAACTTGGAAATCTTGAAAAAGTGCTGGAAGGGCAATTCCGCCCCGGGCATTTCCAGGGTGTATGCCAGGTGGTTGACCGGCTTGTGGAAATTGTAGATCCCCTCCGCATGTATCTGGGCCAGAAAGATTTTCAGCAGTGCATGGTGATCCGGCGCCTGCTGGAACTGGAAGGAAAACAAAATGAAGTGCAATTGGTGATAGCTCCTACCCTCCGGGAAAATGATGGCCTGGCCATGAGCAGCCGAAACCTCAGGCTTGATGCAGTACAAAGACAGAAAGCAGTACTGATATATGAAGTCCTGCAAACCATCCGTGCAGAATGGAATCATAAATCTCCAGACCAATTAAAAAAAGAAGGAAGGGAAAAACTCGAAGCAGCAGGATTCGTGGTAGATTATATTGAAATTGTAGACCAGCATAGCCTGCTCTCTGCGGACAATGATCATCCTGCACCTGTGGCGCTCATAGCCGCGGCTATTGGAGGTATCCGGCTGATCGATAATCTTGTATTGAATTAACAATCACTTCACGGGCATCAATTAACTTTGCAGCCGCTATGAATATTTCCATACTCAAATCAAAAGTGCACCGTGCAGTGATCACAGAAGCTAACCTGCATTACGTGGGCAGTCTTACCCTGGATGAAGACCTGATGGATGCTGCTAATATGATCGAGAATGAAAAAGTGCAGGTAGTGAATGTCAATAACGGCGAAAGGATCGAAACTTACCTGATAAAAGGAAAACGCGGATCAGGTGTTTGTTGTCTTAATGGCCCGGCAGCACGCCGGGGTGCAGTTGGTGATATCGTGGTGATCATTTCTTATTGCACCATGCCTTTTGAAGATGCGAAGTCTTTCAAGCCCTGGGTGGTTTTTCCTAAAGAAGGCAACAGGTTATAAGGTTCCATACCAGGTAACCTGTATATGGTTTTTGCAGGCAGCATGAAGCTGCTAACACACCAACTGTTTCGCCCATCAATTTCTCTCACTATCTTGGCGACTGAATGAAGAAGCCCATTCTCACCATACTCCAGTACCTTTTCTTTTTTGGACTGGGAATCCTTTTTGTGTGGCTTTCTGTAAAAGATATTACTGCCCAGCACTGGGAACATATCAAAGAATCCATCAGGCAGTCGCGGCAATGGCTCATTATCCCTGCATTTGGTCTATTGTTTATTGCTCATTACAGCCGCGCACTGAGATGGAAGATACTTATGGAACCGTTGGGATACCACCCCAGTAATTTCAACACTTTCGCGGCAGTGATGATCGGTTACCTGGTGAACAGTGCGGTACCGAGACTGGGAGAAGTAGTAAAATGTACGCTGCTTGCCCGCTATGAAAAAGTGAGAGCTGACAGGCTGGTAGGAACGATTGTAATGGAAAGGGCTGTTGATGTGGTTTGCCTGCTGGTGGTTTTTATTGCAGCGCTATTTTTCCAGGGAGGAGTGATTGGTGAACATTTGTCAAGGGAATTTTCCGGACTTTTCAGAGATAAGGCGGGGAATATGAATACAACTAAAATCCTGCTGATGGCAGGAGGTTTTTTGCTGTTCATTTTTCTTCTTTATTTTTTATTGAAAAGATTCGGGCACATTGATGCTGTAGGTAAAATCAAAAATGTGATCCGCGGAATTTTTCATGGCCTTAACAGCATCAGGCTGATAGAACATAAAGGACTCTTTATTTTTCATACCATTTTGATCTGGGTACTATACCTCGCCGGAACCACCATTGGTATTTATGCATTAAGGGAAACCGCTCACCTCGGCATTGGCGGGGGCCTGACCACACTCGCAGTGGGCAGTGTTGGAATGATTCTTACACCTGGAGGCATCGGCGCTTATCCTTTACTGGTAGCAAAGCTGATGGGCTGGTATGGAGTAGATGAAAAAACCATTGGCAATGCGCTTGGCTGGTTATTATGGTCAGTGCAAACCGTGATCATCCTGATCGGCGGACTGATTTTCTTTGCCCTTTTATCCCACCATAATAAGAACAGGAAGATACAAACCACCGAAACTGTTCCGGAAAATCCACCTCCTCCTGTATCCTGAGTTTGAAGAAAATCAACAGCTGACCTGTTAATTTCTTTGAATGAGTGGGTAATACTTATGCCATTTTAATTCAAAATGAACTTAATAAAGAGCAGCTGTAAAAGCTGAGCACGGATGTTGCATATATTTAGGGCAGAGAATAACAAAACCGGATGGCAAATCAGAAACGCAGGTTCATTCCAAGGGATATCAGCTGGCTTTCATTTAATGCAAGGGTGTTACAGGAGGCAGCCGATCCCGATGTTCCTTTGAGGGAGCGGATCCGCTTCCTGGGGATTTTTTCCAACAATCTTGATGAATTCTTCAGGGTGAGGGTTGCCACACTTAAAAGAATGATCCAGTATGGAAGCAAGGGTAAAATGCATATGGAGCATAACCCGGAAAAGCTGATCGAGGAGATACAGATGGCAGTGCTCAACCACCAGAATGAATTCAACCGTATCTGGGATGAGATCGTGGAAGAAATGCGCAGCCAGAAGATTTTCCTGGTTCATGAAACAGACCTCAACGAAGAACAGCAGGCATTTGTGCGGACCTATTATGAAGAAGAAGTAAGTCCCAATGTAATCCCGTTGATGATCGAATCCATCCAGGAGTTTCCTTTTCTGAGGGATAAATCCATCTACCTCGGTGTGGTGATGTCGAAAAAAGAGAGTGCCCTGAAAAGGATGTATTCCATTATTGAAGTTCCCACAAGGGTGCAGAGCCGGTTCGTGATCCTCCCCTCTCCGGAAAATGAGCACCATATCATTTTACTGGAAGATGTGATCCGCTTCAACCTGCCTGATATATTCAGTTATTTTGGTTACGACCAGTATCATTCCGGAGTATTCAAGGTTACGAGGGATGCAGAGATCGATATTGACAATGATATTTCCACTACGCTGATTCAAAAAATTGAAAAAGGATTGAAGAACCGGAGGAAGGGGAAACCTGTCCGGTTTATTTATGATAAGGAAATGGACCCGGGCCTTCTGGAATTCCTGATCCGCAAATTCAATCTTACCAAAAGAGACAATATCATTCCCGGTGGCCGCATTCATAATTTCCGGGAGTTCATGGATTTTCCCAAACAGGTATTTAAAGAAGTCAGCAAGAGAAAAAAACCCCTGGACCACCCCGCATTTATGGTAGAGAACAGGGTAACGGATGTGGTTTTGCAAAAAGATGTGATGTTACATTTTCCTTATCATTCTTTTAATGCGGTGATTGACCTGTTGCGTGAAGCGGCGATTGATCCGGACGTGACGTCCATAAAAGTGACTGCTTACAGGCTTGCCAGACAAAGCAAGATCGTCAACGCCCTGATCAATGCCGTCCGCAATGGCAAGCAGGTAACGGTGATGCTTGAACTGAAAGCAAGATTTGACGAGGAAGCCAACCTGGAATGGAAGGAAAGGCTGGAAGAAGAAGGCGTAAAAGTTCTGATAGGCATTCCGGGAATGAAAGTGCATTCCAAACTATGTATTATCAGGAAGAGGGTCCAGGATAAGATCGTGCAGTATGGTTTTGTAAGTACAGGAAACCTTAACGAGGATACAGCCCGGGTGTATGCAGATCATTGTCTCATGACTTCCAACCGCAACATCATGTCGGATGTGAACAGGATCTTCAATTATATTGAACATCATAAAACCGGCACCCATTTCCTGAAAGCCTGCACCTGTATTTTGCCAAGCCCCAATTTTGCCAGGCGTGAGATCATCAAGATGATCCATACGGAGGTAAGAAATGCCATTCGTGGAAATCCAGCCAGTATCACCGCAAAGATGAATTCATTGTCGGATGAAGAGATCATCAATGAATTATACGATGCTGCAAAAGCAGGTGTTGAGATCAACCTGATTATCCGTGGTATCTTTTGTATGGTTACGGAAAGCACCAGGTTTGACAAGCCTGTGAAGGCAGTAAGCATTGTGGATGAATTCCTGGAACATGCCAGGGTCTGGATCTTTCATAATGGTGGAAAGGAAAAGGTTTATATTTCATCTGCCGACTGGATGGTTAGAAATCTTGATCACCGTGTCGAAGCCAGTTGTCCTATTTTTGATGAGGATATTAAAAAAGAAGTGAAGGATATCATCGCTATCCAGCTGAAGGATAATGTAAAAGGACGGTGGCTGAATAATGAACTGACCAATGAATATGTGCAGTCCAATGGCGTGCAGGTACGTTCACAGGAAGAAACATATAATTATTTACACAATAAAATAAACCAAACCATTGAGACTGGCAGCGATTGACATAGGCAGTAATGCAGCCAGGCTGCTGATCAATGATGTGATCGAAGGTCCCCAGGGCAAACCTGAATTTATCAAACTGACGCTTGTGAGGGTTCCCCTCAGGCTGGGATTTGACGTTTTCGAATCCGGTTCCATTTCCGATCAAAAAAAAGAAATGCTGGTCAAGACCATTAAGGCATATAAATTATTGCTGGACGTATACCAGGTGAAACACCTCATTACGGCAGCTACTTCAGCCATGCGTGATGCCACGAATGCCCCTGGTTTACTCGAACAGGTAAAACAGGAAACAGGAATCAACATCCGGGTTATCACGGGGGAAGAGGAAGCTACATTTATTTATGAAAACCATATTGCAGAAAACCTGAACAATATGGAATCATACCTCTACATAGATGTAGGGGGCGGAAGTACCGAACTTACTTTCTTCAGTGACGGCAAACTCATAGCCAAACAATCATTCAATATCGGGACCATCCGGTTGCTTAAAAACCAGGTGAATGAAGAACACTGGAACGAGATGCGGGATTTTATCAAACAGAAAACAAGTGGTTATCACCATATTACCGTAATAGGTTCCGGTGGAAATATCAATAAAATCTTTTCCCTGTCTAAACGCAAAGAAGGCAAACCGCTCACCCTGGAGTTATTGCGTAATTATTACAAGGAATTCAGCAGCCTTACACTGGCTCAAAGGATCAGCCTGTACCAGTTAAGAGAAGACCGTGCAGATGTGATTGTACCTGCACTCCTCATCCATATTAATGTGATGCGCTGGGCTGAAGCGGAAGAGATCTTTGTTCCAAAGATTGGACTGGCAGATGGATTACTTCATATCCTGTATGACCAGGTAAAAGCCAAAAGCCAATAGCCATTGGCCGATTGCCTTCATTCAAACGCTTAATTTTAACCCTTAATTTCCCTCCATGAGTGCCAGTACTACTGAAGTAAAAAGGATCACTACCAATACCCTGCAAAAGATGAAGGCTTCGGGTAAGAAGATCTCCATGATCACGGCCTACGATTTTTCATTTGCGAGGATCTTTGATGAAGCCGGTATAGATGTGATTCTTGTAGGTGATTCCGCGTCCAATGTTATGGCCGGCCATGAAACCACCCTGCCTATCACCCTGGACCATATGATCTACCATGCTTCGTCTGCCATCCGTGGTGCGAAAAGATGCCTGGTAGTAGTTGACCTGCCTTTCGGTTCCTACCAGTCCAACAGTGATATCGCCCTTGCTTCTGCCATAAGGATCATGAAAGAAACAGGCGCGCATGCCATTAAACTCGAGGGTGGCGAGGAAGTACTGGAGTCTGTGAAGAGGATCATTGGCGCGGGTATACCAGTGATGGCGCACCTGGGATTAA
>CBDUBK010000111.1:0-6743 GCA_965365375.1 uncultured bacterium
GCAGCTTCGCTGTTCCAGAACTTGAGATCACTAACATGGTTCCAGTTAAGCTGATCATCCTTGATGGCCTGCATCCATTCATTCTTATCCTTGTCAAGAGATACACCAAGTATGGTGAAATTTTTATCCCTGAAGCGGTTGAAGGTGGCTACGATATTCGGGTTCTCCTTGCGGCAGGGTGCACACCAGCTTGCCCAGAAATCAACCAGTACATATTTGCCTCGGAAAGCAGACAATGGTAATGGATTTCCTGAAGTGTCAGGCAGACTGAAAGCCGGGGCGGGGCTGGGCTTCATTTTGGATTTCTGGTCAGCGATAACTGAGTGCTGGGGAAATTTTTCAGATGCCTTATTGATGATCTCAGATGTTTCAGGCCTGGTGAATCCATTTAATCCATATTGTGAAGCACGCGTCTGGAACGAACCAAGCGCATACAAAACCAGGATGGGACTCTTGCTTTCATCAATAAAACTCCTTGCATATTTTTTCAGACCTTCCACATTTGCCTGGTACTGTCCGAAACGGATGTTGGTAAGGCTGTCATTATAATTTTTTTGTGCCGGGTCTGAAGCCGTCAGTTTTGAGAGACTGTCAACTTCCCTCATCAGGCCCAGGTGCAGGGCAAGTTTTTCATTGACCGACCTGTCAAATTCCACCATCGACTGGCTGGCTGCGGAACCTTTCACGGTATAAGGTGTTTGCTGGTTGGAAGGGTCGGCTTCTATTACCACCTTCCTGCTGTCATTGATCACCAGGGCAAAAGGATAGGCCTGGTCTTTTGCACGCAGGCTGAACAGCCCTTCTTCTTTAACGGTAGCACTCAGGGTAAATTTTCCCTGCGCATCCACGGCAGATGAATCAATAATCATGGGCTGGCCATTTGCAGGATTTTCTTCCAGGTAAACTGTACCTGCCTTTGAATTTTTGATGGTCCCTTCAATCTCAAAACTTTCATGTTTCTCATCATTGCAGGAAATCAATAATGCAAGTAAGATCACAGCAATTTGTTTCATTCAGCTTTGTTTAATTTTTCAATGATTTTATCCGTTACGATCCTGGCATCCACACGGCCCCTGGAAGCTTTCATTACCTCGCCAACAAAAACACTCACCAGGCCTTTCTTTCCTTTTTTATATTCAGGGATTTTTTGCGCATGTTTCTGCAGAGCATGTTCGATCCATGTTTCCATCTCATCACCACCTTTTTGTAATTCCAGGCCTTGCTCAAGGATATAATTTTCGATATCCAATCCTGGTTGCCTGGTCATTTCCGGGAAGACCTGTTGCGAAGCCACTCCATAATTGATTTTTCCTGAATCAATCAGCTGGATCAGTTTCGCTATGGCCGGAGGATTGATGTCAGATGCTTCCAGTGTTTTTTCTTCTGATACCAGCAATTGCTTCACCGGACCCGTCGTCCAGTTGGCGGCTGATTTATAATTGCCGGTGTGTGTAACCAGTTCTTTGAAGAATGAAGTGAGCTCCATGTCTTCAGCTATTATGGAAGCATCATTTGGAGAAAGCTGGAAATTTTCCATCAGCAGGGTTTTTGTTTCCGCCTGCAATGGAGGCATCGCTGCACGGATGGATGCAATGGAAACATCGCTGATATAAAAGGGGGGAAGGTCCGGTTCAGGAAAATAACGGTAATCATCCTCATCTTCCTTGGTACGGATGGAATAAGTACTGAAATCCGTTTCATCAAATCCTCTTGTCTCCTGCAGGATGGTTGCGCCAGACTTATGAAGAGCGATCAGTCTTCCTGATTCAAATTCGATCGCTTTTTTAATGAAGCGGACTGAATTCAGGTTCTTCACCTCAACCCGGGTCCCCAGTTGGATATCATCTTTTTTCCTGACAGATATATTTACATCACAACGAAAACTTCCCTCCTCCATATTGCCATCACAAACATCCAGGTGCCTTACCAGTTTGCGGAGGTTGCTCACAAACACATAAGCTTCTTCGGCACTTCGTATATCCGGCTCCGTTACAATCTCCAGCAGGGGCATACCCGCCCTGTTATAATCCAGGTTGGTAAAACCGCACCCACCATCATGCAGGCTTTTACCCGCGTCTTCTTCCATGTGTATGCGGTTGAGCCTGATCTTACTCTTACCTGTTGTTGTACTGATCTCCATAAAACCATTGCGGCAGACAGGAGTGGTATGCTGGGTAACCTGGTAACCTTTGGGTAAATCCGGGTAGAAATAATTCTTGCGGGCGAAATAATTATGCTGTACGATTTCACAGTTAAGCGCAAGGCCTAGCCTCACCGCAAGTGTGATAGCTTCCTTATTGAGTTTGGGTAAGGTGCCGGGGTGACCAAGCGAGATCACACTCACCTGGGAATTGGGTTCCAGTCCGAAATGCGTTGTATCACTGCAGAATAATTTGGTTTCTGTAAGCAACTGGGCATGCACTTCCAGTCCTACTACTATTTCATATTCACCAGTTCCGGGCATCAGGCAAAATTAGCTTTTTTAAAAGTGGTAACCTGTCCATGGGAATCATAAAAAAACCCGGTCCTGAAAAGGACCGGGGGATGCACATAAGAAGTAAGAACTAAAAAACTCTTTTCATAGCCCGTAGCTAGAAGCTTGCAGCTCTATAGATCTGCAGTTTTTAATTTCTTTGGAATTTTAACTTCAATATTCTGGGTTTTTCCTCCACGGTTAATCTTGAAATTGTAGGAAGATTTATCTTTTTCTCTCATTGCCCTGGTCACATCCTGCGTTCCCTTTACTTCAATATCGTCAACACTGAGAATAATATCATTTTCTTTAATACCGGCTTTGTGTGCAGCACTTTCCTCACTTACTTCAAGCACCTTAACACCTACACCTTCATCAGTATCCTGTATGGAAAGTCCAAGCCTTGGGCGGCCCATCGCATAAAAATTTTCACCATTACCAAAAATGCGTGGCGGCTCCGGGGAGTACACACCATTCCACTGTTCTGCTATACGTGGCATGGTAACACTATTCATTTTGATACCTTTCCATTTGCCCAGTTCTGCAGAAACTTTTTGTTCTTTACCATCTCTCAGGTAAGTGATGTTCACTTTTTCACCTGGCTTATGTGCCCTGATCGCTTCTGTAACATCGTCAGTGGTCTCGATTTTTTTATCGTCGATCTTTGTGAGGATATCACCTTTTTTAAGACCGGCTTTTTCGGCTGCACTTTCTTTAGTGATGGATTTGATCTCGGCACCTTTATCATGACCTTCGGTGGTTACGCCCAGCATGGCACGGTTCTCATCTTCACTGAACAATGAGAAATGATCATTCTCATTGAAATTAAAGTTCCAGCTTTCCTGCCCTGGTCCGCCTCTCCAAACTCTTGTGCCGCTCAGGTTGTTCACATGAACATTTACATCTTTGATATCCTTTACATCCTTGCCGTTGATCTTCACCTTATCGCCTTCCACTTCTATCACCAGTTTTTCATCCTTATCACCGGTACGGGTAATAACGATGTTCTGAACCTCTTTATCCTTCTCCTTCTCTTTCTCTTTCTGGGCCATCGTTAATGCTGGTACGGTTAACAATGCAATCCCTGCCACCAATAACTTCCTGGAAATAACTTGTTTCATAAACAAAACGATTTTTATTTTATTGACTACGTTTTCTTTCGTAGATCAAATATAAAGGCATTTTTCTGATTACGAAAACTTTCGCAAATGTTAAAATGTCAAATGGTTCACAAAAGCGCTTTTATGCCTTCAATCACCTGATGAAGGGCAGAAGTCTCCTGCCCGCCGGCTGTTGCCATGGTTTTTTGGCCACCCCCTCCTCCTTTAATCAGCGGGGCTATTTTTTGTTTGATAAGTGCAGAAGCGTCAAGGCCTTTGGATTGGCTGGCTCCTTCATCAAAAAGCAATACCACAGCGGCTTTCCCCTGGATGGCAGCAGTGAGGACAATCACAAAATGCTTCAACCTGGGCTTGAGCTGGAATGCCAGCTTTTTGAGTGCATCCGCATTGTTCACCTCTATGTTGGCTCCAACGAACTGGATGCCATTGATATCCTCCACCTGCCTGATCAGATTTTCAGCCAGTGCGTTCAGCTGGACCTGTTCAAACTGTTCCAGTTGTTTTTTCAAAGTATTATTCTCATCCTGGAGACTGCTGATTGCCTTAATGATATCTCTTGGCTGTTTGAGGGTTTCCCTGATTTGATTCAACTGGTTGTTGCGGTCTTCTATTACCCTGGCAGCAGCGGCACCGCTAACAGCTTCGACCCTGCGTACACCTGCGGCAACAGCTGCTTCTGATGTCAGTATAAAATACCCCAGTTCTCCCGTTGACCCCACATGTGTACCACCACAAAGCTCGATTGAATATTGCGGATCGATGGTCACAACACGCACGGTATCGCCATATTTCTCACCGAAAAGAGCCATCGCGCCGGTCTTCATAGCTTCGTCTTTAGGCATGTCTCTGATTACAACCGGTATATTCTCCCTGATCTTTTCATTCACGATCGTTTCCACTTCCCTGATCTCTTTATCTGTCATTTTACTGAAGTGGGAAAAGTCAAAACGCAGATAATCGGCATTCACCAAAGATCCTTTTTGTGCAACATGAGAGCCGAGCACCTTTCTTAACGCAGCATGCAATAAATGAGTGGCGCTATGGTGGATGGCGGTATGTTTTCTTTTGGTTGCATCTACTTTGGCTAACACGGGTTGGTTGATAGCGGTAATATCTTCTTCAATGATGTGAATGATCAGGTCATTTTCTTTTTTGGTATCTGTGACCCTGAAATTTTTTTCACCTGAAGTCAAAACACCTGTATCACCAACCTGTCCTCCACTCTCCGCATAGAAAGGCGTTTTGTCAAGCACAACCTGGTAAACTTCTTTTCCCTTTGCTTTTACTTTCCTGTATTTCAAAAGAGTGGCTTGTATTTCCAGGCTGTCATATCCTACAAATTCATTGCGGTTGCCCTCATTCACTGTTATCCAGTCACCAGCATCAATAACGCCCGCCTGCCTGCCTCTTTCCTGCTGCTTTTTTCTTTCTGATTCATATCCTGCTTCATCCACATTCAATTTTCTTTCAGCTGCAATAAGCCTGGTAAGGTCGAGCGGAAAACCATAGGTATCGTTCAGTTCAAAAGCATCCTTACCTGAAATGGTTTCTTTTGTATTTGTAACAATATCCTCGATCCTTTTTAATCCCTTCTCAAGCGTACGCAAAAAAGATTCTTCCTCTTCTTTGATCACTCTCGTCACAAAATTTTCCTGCTGCAGCAATTCAGGAAATACTTTTGCAAATTGTTGGGCAATCACAGGCACCAGCTGGAACAACAGGGGTTGCTGGTAACCCAGGTAGGAATAATAATATCTCACAGCCCTGCGCAGGATACGCCTGATCACATAACCCGCACCGGTATTGGATGGCAGCTGGCCATCGGCAATCGTGAAAGCTATCGCGCGGATATGATCTGCCAGTACCCTGAAAGCAATATCTTTTTTTGAATCGCCTCCTTCATATTTTTTAGATGTAACAGCTGCGATCTTTTCAATGGTACCGCTGAACACATCCGTATCGTAATTGGAATTTTTTCCCTGGATCACTCTCACCAGTCTTTCAAAACCCATCCCGGTATCCACATGCCTGGCAGGTAACTGCTGGAGGCTTCCATCTTTAAGGCGGTTGAACTGGATGAATACATTGTTCCAGATCTCGATCACCTGGGGATGGTCGGCATTCACCAGGGTTTTTCCATCAGTGCTTCTGCGTTCAGCATCCGGCCGGGTATCCACATGGATTTCGGTACAGGGTCCGCAGGGACCAGTATCACCCATTTCCCAGAAATTATCTTTTTTATTGCCCAGCAGGATCCTTTCCTCGGCGATCCATTTTTTCCATTCACCTGCAGCCTCCTCGTCCTTGGGAATATTTTCCCTGGCATCACCTTCGAAAATGGTTACATACAGACGGTCTTTCGGGATCTGCAAAACTTCGGTGAGCAATTCCCAGCTCCATTCGATCGCTTCTTTTTTGAAATAACCACCTTCCGGGCGGGCGGGATCACCAAAACTCCAGTTACCCAGCATTTCGAACATGGTATGGTGATAGGTATCAACCCCCACTTCCTCCAGGTCGTTGTGTTTGCCGCTTACCCTTAAACATTTTTGCGTGTCCGCCACCCTCGGCCATGGAGAGGGCTGGTTGCCCAGGAAATAATCCTTGAACTGGTTCATGCCCGCATTGGTGAACATGAGGGTAGGGTCATTCTTTACAACGATTGGCGCCGAGGGTACAATATGATGGGCTTTCGAAGAAAAGTATTCAAGGAATTTACTTCGAATTTCGCTTGATGTCATCTTTCAATCAATTTTTCGCTTATGAGTAAATGAAGCATGAAATGCTGATAATCAACCGGGTTTCAAACAGGATTCCATGAACCCAGCACCACAATAAAAGGTTGATTTTTGCTGTTTATGCCAGTATATTTGTTTTCCGCCTTTTCCGGCGGACAGCAAAGGTAGTCGTGAATCTTGAATCATGAATAGTGAAAGGACTCATGATCCTGCTTCGCTGCTGCGGATTCCAATCCACCATGAAAAAAATCAAATATTTCTATAACACGCATACGCTTCGTTATGAAAAACTGGTGACCCCTCTCAGGGTGAAGCTGTTGCGGGTATTTGGTTTCATTGCTGCCGCCCTGGTTACTTCCGTCATCATTTCTTATTTCGCCTTCCAGTTCGTGGGATCGCCCGCAGAAAAAT